>JAIDBM010000361.1 GCA_029056365.1 Muribaculaceae bacterium
GCCGAAATCATATCGTTATAGTCGCAGTCGTATGCCTCATAGACATCGAAACCCAACTTTCCGAGCGATTCGGCAAGCGCCTCGGCATCGTACATGGGGTTGCGCAGCGACGATATATTGCTGTAGTTCGAATTGCCTATAAGCAGCGCCACCCGCTTCTCGGGAAACTTTGCAGCCTCGGGCGACGCGGTGAACGCCATGTCGGCGCCTTCGGCCTTGCGTGTCGAGGCCTTGTTGACGCGCAAGAAGAAGTCGCGCACCGAGCTTACACCTTTTTTCGAAGCGAACTGGCGGGCTGAAAAGCGGTAAATGTTTCCGGTCCGTGTGTTTTTGGCCTCCAACTGCTGGCTGGGGTTCGCCCAGCGGATAGCATCGCCTTCGTCGAACGAGTCGCCGGCCTTGAGCTGGCGGCCGCCTATCGACACCTTGTTGTCGGTAAGGCGTGTGATGGTAAGCTTGTCGGCTGCGCTTACCGAAAGACACATGACGCACGCCAACAAAAACAGAATTGCAAGTTTAAAATGTGACATAAGTATTGGATTTTAGTTTTTGTTTTCCTTCTTTTCCATTCCGGTGTTATTTTTCAACAAATCACTGTTCAGCCATCCCAGTGCGGTGAATGTTACCGCAGGCAGGAAAGTGATGAAACTTTCCGCCATAATCAGATACATGGCAATGCTGAGCAGCGTGAGCAGGAATTCCCAGCCGAAAAACGACAGCAGTGTTCCCAGGGCCGGATGCCGCCGTACCCAGCCGAAGCGTTCCCATAGCGGCGAGGCGGACAGTACACGATAGCATATCAGGCCGTATACAATGAATATAAACGACACGAACCACCAGTTCAGCAGATGCGCCCCCTGCCGCAGCTGGTCATAGGCGCAGCTTATAAGCACAGGGCCGGGCACGGAGCCTATATAGGTGTCGTGGGTGTCGCCGTCGAAATCGCCCACAACCACTATGCGGTCGCGCATCATCCCGGCCAGTTCGTCATCGCTGTTCCAGCGCATCACCTGCGAACCCAGCAACGGGTAGCGCACCTGTCCGTCGGCACGTTCGGCCAGCAGAACGTCGGACGGCAGAGGTATGAACAAAGTGTTGCGGCACAGCCGTCCGCGGTCGGTAAAGAAACAGCCGTGACGCCGTATGTCGCCGCCATCGATGCTCCGGTAGATTGTCAGCGGCATCGACTCGCCCGCAGGCTGCAGATACTGCCAGCGTGTGAAACCGGTGGAGAGAGTGGCGCCATAGTCCGAAATCGAGGCGGCATGCACCGTTGAGCTGTCGGCGGCATTGCCGTCGTCGGAGTGGGCGCTGTAGGCAAAGCGCGGCAGACGTGCCATCACTGCCCAGAGCGCGGAATCGGAGTCGGTGTACATGCCGTCGTCGAAGCGGACGTCGAGCACCAGAAAGCGGTAGTCGGCGTTCTCGGCTACTTCGAGCAGATGCCGCAGCACGGCACGGTCGGTAATCACCGCCGAACCCATGGTGTCGCCGAAATCATCGAACACCGGCACCAGCTGCTTGTCGTAAGCCACATTGAGATACAGCACCGAGTCATCGGTCTGATGGGCCACCCGCTCCGACATCAGCTCGATGAATGCAAGCGAATCGACATCGTCGAGCACCGGATAGGGATAGTTGTCGAGCAGATAGTCGCCAACCACAAGCGCCAGCGCCACTATAGCCGACAGCACCACACGCCACAGCCGCGAATAAGGCGGTAATAGTCGGTGCAGAATATCGGCATCAAGGCGCATGTGTGTAATTTTTACAAGATTAAAATGCAAATATACGCATAATTACGCATATTTGCAAACATCGGGCTATGGATGGCCCTTATTCCAGCCGAAAAACCCGTATGCCTATGAGCGACGGATTTTTTTTCATAAATTCGTCCAAGGGCAGAGATGTCAGCTCCACTTTGCTGTGCGAGCTTGAGGCATGGAGCAGATAAGGCACGCCGTCTTTCTTTATTATAATGCCCATGTGGGTAACATCGAGGTTTTTCATTTTCGTAACCAGAGCCACTATATCACCGTTCCGCAGTGCCGCCACAGTGGCTTTCCGGCCGAGTTCGCCGGTTTTGATATATGGGAACCGATGGTTGCGGTAACCGATTTCAACCGAGCGTATACGCTCGTATTCCTTATCATCGGCCAGCGCCGGATATTTGTCGCGGTTCTCGCTCATGAAGTCGATGGT
>JAIDBM010000362.1 GCA_029056365.1 Muribaculaceae bacterium
ATGCGGTCTGTGCTGTTTTGTGTTGCCATAATTCAATGAGATTAAAAAAAAGAGCATAGCCTCCGGCTCTGCGCTTTTCAGTAGTCTTACCAGGATTCGAACCTGGACAGACAGAACCAAAACCTGTAGTGCTACCATTACACCATAAGACTGACACTGTGCTCCGAGGTCATATTTACCCCAAAAGCACTGCAAAGTTACACACTTTTTTCATTATAGCCAAACAGAAAGGATAAAATTTGCTAAATTTCACCGATTATAGGCATGTATAGTTGTTTTTTTTGTAAGTTTGCAAGTCAGAAACCATAAAAAGCGAATATTATTATGATTACACCTAAAATTCAAGACGCCATCAATGCCCAGATCAATGCAGAATTCTGGTCGGCATATCTTTATCTGGCCATGGCCATGCATTTCGAAGGCGAGGGCCATCATGGCATCGCCAACTGGTTCCGTATCCAGTTTAAGGAGGAACAGGCTCATGCCGAGATATTTATAAACTATCTTCTCTCAAGGGGCGGAAGAGTGGTTCTTGCTCCTATCGGTGAGGTTCCCCAGTCGTGGGAGTCGCCTCTGGCCGCATACGAGGCCACGCTTGCCCATGAACAGAAGGTGACATCGCTGATAAACAATCTTTACGCGCTTGCCGAATCGGAACATGATTATGCAACCCGTGGTAAACTCGACTGGTTCGTGAGCGAACAGGTTGAGGAGGAAGAGACTGCCCAGGGACTGATCGACCGTCTGAAACTGATTGGCGACAACGGACTGGCGCTCTATATGCTCGACCAGGAACTTGCGTCCAGAGTGTATAATGTGCCGGCGCCTCTGGCGAATGCCTGATCTACAATGCACATCACAACAAAAGCGGGCATCCGGCCGGATGCCCGCTTTTGTTGTGATATGGAATTCCGGTCGGGCCGGAATCGGAATCAGAAGAATTTTGTTTCTTCGCCGAGGATGCTGCTGAGAAGATTGTTGGCCAGACGGCTTGCGCCGAGACGGAAATATTCGTTTGTAAGCCATTTTTCGCCGAGCACAGCCTTTATGATGGTGTAGTATTTTACGGCGTCTTCGGTGGTGGCCACACCGCCTGCGGCCTTGAATCCGATCATGGTGCCGGTGGCCTCATGATACTCCTTTATGGCCTGCGCCATCACATAAGTAGCTTCCAGACTGGCGCCGGGGTATTCTTTGCCGGTAGAAGTCTTCAGGAAGTCGGCTCCGGAGTACATCGACAGAATCGATGCGGCCTTGATGTTGGCAGCCGTCTTCAGCGCTCCGGTTTCAAGAATTACTTTCAGACGCGCGTCGCGGCATGCGGCCTTCTGTTCTGCAATCTCGTCGCATACTTCCTCATAGTCGCCATCGAGGAAATTGCCCACATTGAGCACTATGTCGATTTCGTCGGCGCCTCCGTCTACGGCGAGAGCGGTCTCGGCCACTTTCACCTCTGAGAATGTCTGCGACGACGGGAAGCCTCCCGACACGCAGGCTATGTCCACATCGCTGACATCAAGCACGGTGCGTACAATCTGTGCGAAATTCGGATAAACACATATCGCGGCCACGTTTTTCAGTTCCGGGTGTTCTTCATCGAAAGCGTTTACCCGTTCGGTGAACTCGGCTACCGACCGCGGGGAGTCGGTGGCTTTGAGAGTGGTCAGGTCGATGGTGTTGAACAGGAATTTCCATACTTCCTGATTGTTGTTCTCATCGAAATGTTCCTCAAGAATTTTCGCTACTTCGGCAGATACTTTCACGTCATCTTCGATCACCTGGCTTTTGGCCACGGTGTCATGATATTTGTCGCTCATCAGTATTGTATTTTATGGTTATGTTATATTTAAAGGAATCTACTGTTGTCTCTAACGTTTTTTTTGTAGAGATTGTTCCTGAACGCCTCCTCGAGACTGATGCCGGTCTGGTTGGCCAGAGCGCACAGCACCCATAGCACATCGGCCATTTCATCGGCCAGGGCGGAGTCGGAGATACGGTCGGAATTTTTTGCCCGCTGGTCGCCGAAACGGCGGGCCATCACCGATGCCACTTCTCCGCATTCTTCAGCCAGAATCGCTGTGTTGGTCAGCGGCGAGAAGTATCCGGCGCCTGTTGCGGATATCCATTGGTCTACGATACGCTGTATTTCTCCCAGCCCGAGTGTATGTTCGGAATTATTCATATTACAAAACTACAAAATAATTTGCAGATTACACTCCTTTACTGGTTCAAATTTCATATTCTTGGCGTTTGCTATTGCATATCGGAATGGAAAATTGTACTTTTGTGCCATAAAATTATCCGAAACAAGAAATGGACACGCTTGTAAAGTACGAAGATATAGTTGAACTCATGAGCAAGGCGCCTGATTTCGGCCAGATCCCCGGTGCTTATGCGGTGGCGCGTATCGGCGATGAACCATCGGACTGCATGCAGCGGAGTTACCGGCCGGCGCAAACCGAGGGTATGGCCATAATGCTGGTGCTCTCAGGCTCTGTAGACATTGAAGTGAACATGACCGATTACCATATCGGGAGCGACTCGCTGCTTATAGTGCCTCCGCGCACTCTGGTGCAGGTTCATTCCAACGAAGACACAGAGAATGCGGCTGAACTGTATATGCTGTTCATGTCGCCTAATTTTCTGCATGAAATCAACATAAACTATGCTGCGCTGAGCATGCCGGTGCCGTTCGAGAAACCATCGCCGGTGCGCCCGCTGAAGCCGGAGCAGACGGTGCTGATGTCGCGTTATTTCCGTCTTTTGACCGAGGTTACGCGAAATCAGGCCAACCTTCGCCTCGACACCAACATAGCGTCGAGCCTTGTGTCGGCTATGATTTACCAGGTGGCGCAGTTCTGTTATAAGGAGCTGGCCGACAACAGTCCGCGGGCGGAAACCGCCGGTAACCGTCCGAGCAACTATGTCAACGAGTTTATCCGCCTGCTGCAGCTGCATTACATGAACGAGCGGTCGGTAACATTTTATGCCGACAAACTGTTCATCTCGCCCAAGTATCTGTCGTTGCTTGTCAAGAAGGCCACCGGGCGCTCGGCATCGCGGTGGATCGACGACCGTGTGGTGATGGAGGCGCGTA
Organism: Muribaculaceae bacterium; assembly: GCA_029056365.1. Lineage (GTDB taxonomy): Bacteria > Bacteroidota > Bacteroidia > Bacteroidales > Muribaculaceae > CAG-873. The sequence goes on from JAIDBM010000362.1 coordinate 3,098, forward strand.
ACCTGCTGAGATATTCCGGCAAAAACATACAGCAGGTAGCATACATGCTGAATTTCAGCAATCAGTCGGCGTTCGGAAAATATTTCAAACACCTAACCGGAATGTCGCCCACCGAATATCAGAAGGGTTAGCAGGCCTTTCTCCGGTCGGGGTCGTTATATGCTTCAAGCGCTTTGGCAAGCACTGTCATGGCCTTGGCCAGTTCTTCTTTTTTGAGCACATAGGCCATGCGCACTTCATTGCGGCCCATTCCGGGGGTGGTGTAGAATCCTGATGCCGGAGCCATGAAAATGGTCTGGCCTTCATATTCGAATTCCTCAAGGCACCAGCGGCAGAATTTGTCGGCATCGTCAACAGGCAGGCTCACCACAGTGTAGAACGCACCCATGGGAATAGGTGAGTAGCATCCGGGAATCTTGTTTATCTGGTCGATCATGAACTTGCGCCGTTCGACATACTCGTTGTATGTGGCGAGCATATATTCGGGAGACGCATCAATCGAGGCTTCGGCCACAAGCTGGCCGAGAAGGGGCGGACTCAGGCGGGCCTGGCAGAACTTCATCACATTCTTCTTAAGCTCCTTGTGCTTGGTGATGAGCGCTCCTATACGTATGCCGCATTCGTTGTAACGTTTCGATACAGAGTCGATGAGAACCACATTTTCCTCGATGCCGGGCAGGTGGAAGGCCGAGATGTACGGGGCGCCGGTGTAACAGAATTCGCGGTATACTTCATCGGAAAACAGAAACAGGTCGTGTTTCTTAACCATATCTCGTATCTGCAACATCTCTTTCATCGTATAAAGATATCCGGTGGGATTGTTCGGATTGCAGATGAGAATGCCTTTTGTGCGGGGTGTGATGAGTTTTTCGAACTCCTCGACAGGAGGCAGTTCGAAACCGTTCTCTATGCTTGAGGGCACAGTTACTATTTTGGCACCGGCCGAGATGGCGAACGCCATATAGTTGGCATAGGCCGGCTCGGGCACAATGATTTCATCGCCGGGGTCGAGACACGCCATAAATGCGAAAAGCACAGCCTCCGAGCCTCCGGTGGTAACGATTATATCATCGACATCCACATCGATATTGAAACGTTTGTAGTACTCGCGCAGCTTCACGCGCAGCGAAAGCAAACCTTCCGATGGGCTGTATTCAAGCACTTTGCGGTCGATGTTCCGCAACGCTTCGAATGCTTCCGGAGGAGTGGGCACATCAGGCTGGCCGATATTGAGACGGTATACTTTCACTCCGCGTTCCATGGCCTTGTTGGCCAGGGGCACAAGGCGGCGTATTGGCGAGCCTGGCATAATCTCGCCGCGTTCTGATACTTGTGGCATGGTTTTGTTGTTATTATAAAGCGAACCTGCTTGGTTCCGCATTCGTTGTCCTTTCCAGTATAAACAAATGCGACACGTGTTTTGCTTACAGGCCGCAAAGTTAGTAAAAGTAATCAGAGCACGCAAGTCTGCGCTATATGTTATGTCGCTGTAATGCAAAGCTTATGAAAATTTAAAAAACAAAAGAACAGAGTATTGCAAATTTTTTTGTACTTTTGCAACTTAACTAAATAATAAAGTCATGGCAGAAATTAAATGTGTAGGTATACTTACCTCGGGAGGAGACGCTCCGGGCATGAACGCCGCCATACGCGCCGTAACCCGTGCGGCTATTTTCGGAGGTCTTAAGGTAAAAGGCATCTATCGCGGATATCGCGGACTGATTACCGATGAAATCGTTGATTTCAGAACACAGAATGTTTCGAACATCATACAGCAGGGAGGCACAATTCTTAAAACAGCCCGCTGCAAGGAATTCACAACCCCTGAAGGGCGCCGTCTGGCATACGACGTGCTTGTACGCCACGGAATCGATGCGCTTGTGGTTATAGGAGGCGACGGTTCGCTCACCGGAGCGCGTATATTCGCCAATGAATTCAATTTCCCTATAATCGGCCTGCCCGGAACAATCGACAACGACCTCTACGGAACCGATACCACTATCGGATATGACACAGCCCTGAATACCATCATGGAATGTGTCGACAAAATCCGCGACACCGCCACGAGTCACGAACGTCTGTTCTTCATAGAGGTTATGGGCCGCGATGCCGGATTCCTCGCCCTCAACGGCGCGATAGCTTCAGGTGCCGAGGCAGCGATTATCCCGGAAATATCAACCGAAGTCGACCAGCTGGCCGAGCTTATCCAGAACGGCTTCCGCAAGAGCAAGAACTCATCGATAGTACTTGTGGCGGAAAGTCCCGTCACCGGCGGAGCAATGGGGCTTGCCGAACGTGTAAAGAACGAATACCCAGGCTACGATGTGCGTGTGTCGATACTCGGCCACCTGCAGCGCGGCGGTTCGCCTACAGCCCACGACCGCATTCTGGCATCGCGTATGGGTGCCGCTGCAATCGATGCTCTGCTCGAAGACCAGCGAAATGTGATGATAGGCATTAAGAACGATGAAATTGTTTATGTGCCGTTCTCAAAGGCTATCAAGAACGACAAACCCATAAACCGCGAACTTCTCAACACCCTTCGACGTCTTTCGATTTGAATATCCCGGATTCGTTCAGGCGCCTGCGCTCCGGCTATGAGGCATATCTGCTGCTGGAGCGCGGCATGAGCGCCAATACCCGCGATGCATACATGCGCGATGCCGACCGGCTGAGCCAGTTCCTTGACTCGGCCGGCATATCGGTGACCGGAGCCGAAGCCTCGGACCTCGAGCTGTTTGTATCCGATTTGCACGACCTCGGCATAGCGCCCCGTTCCCAGGCACGCATCATATCGGGCATGAAATCGCTGTATCGATTCCTGCACATCGAAGGTGAGGTGGACATCGACCCGACGCTTCTGATTGACGGTCCGAAACTCGGCCGATATCTGCCCGATGTGCTGAGTGTGGAGGAAATCAACGATATGGTCGAGGCCGTTGACCTTAACCGTCCCGAGGGGCCGCGCAACCGCGCTATAATTGAGACCCTCTACGGCTGCGGCCTGCGGGTGAGCGAGTTGTGCAACCTTGAAATAGGCCGCATCGACTTTGACGAGGGTATTCTGTCGGTAACAGGCAAAGGCTCCAAAGAACGCTTTGTGCCGATGTCCGATGAATCGATACGCTGGATAGCCGAATACAATCCGTGGCGTTCGAAGCTGCTGGTGAAACGAGGCGAGGAACCCTTCCTTTTCCTGAACCGGCGCGGGCACAGACTCACCCGGGTTATGGTGTTCTATATCGTGCGCGAGCTTGCAGCGCTGGCCGGAATCAAAAAAAAAATATCGCCACATACGCTGCGGCACTCATTTGCCACACACCTGCTTGAAGGCGGAGCCAATCTCAGGGCCATACAGCAGATGCTCGGCCACGAAAGCATCGCCACCACCGAGATTTATCTTCATATCGACAACACACGTCTGAGAGAAGAAATTCTGATGTATCATCCGCGTAACATTCATTATCGAACTGGCTCTAAGTGAACACAATCTGAACACAGACGTTTATCTTGAAATCATTCGTCAACCGTGATAAAGATCAGAATCATACTATTGACGGCAGTCCTCCTTGCTTCGGTTGCGGGCGGATGGGCCAGGCGTACGCTCGAAGATCCGGGTTCCTATGTCGAGAGTATATATCGCGGTTATGGCTGGAGGGTTGATGAGCAGGGCGATTCAGTGCTGGTGCTGTATCTGAAGGAACTTCCGGTGTATCCGGCCATGAAGTTCAGAAACAAGAAGGACGAAGAATTCTATTGGCGTACTGTGCGTAATGTAAAGCTCACTCTGCCATATGCGAAGCTCATCTCCGAAACGCTGATGGAAACCTATGAGTACATCGAGACTTTCCCTACAAAAAAAGAACGGGAACAGTATCTGAAACAAATGGAAAAAGCTTTGTTCGAGCAGTATAAGCCGGTGCTGAAACGCTTTTCCAAAACTCAGGCCAAGTTGCTCGTGAAGCTGATTCAGCGCGAGACAAACCAGTCGGGCTACGAAATCGTAAAGGCATTTTTAGGCAGTTTCAGGGCCGGATTCTGGCAAGGATTCGGAAAACTCTTCGGCGTTAGTCTCAAGGGCAAATATCAGCCGCAAAGCAATAAAGACGATGCCGTGATAGAGCGTGTGGCCACACTTGTGGAGCGTGGCATGATTTAGCTGTGAAAACAGTAGGAATTACGGCTTGAGGATGATTTTGAATTTATTTGCGTGAAATCCTCTTGTGTAATTCAAATAATGGTTGTAAATTTGCAAAAATCAATTGCATATGGACAACCTTGAAATTATTCCGCCGCAACCAATGGCCACTCCGGTCGACCGCGTGCGTTATCTTATCAGACTACTGAGAAAGACACAGGCCCAGTTCGGGCAACTTATAGGACTCGATCCGTCGAACCTGTCGCGGGCATTGTCGGGCGGTAATCCGCTGCGCGACACCTTCCTGAACCGTATTGTAGTAAATGTGGGAGTGAGTAAGGAATGGCTCCTGCATGGCACAGGGGTGCCGTTTCCGAAAGGCGTGCATGCCGGGGAAATACCCGATACGGGCATGCGTGTGCAGCCGGCTACTCCCGGTCGTATCGGTGCTCCGGTATACGACATAGACGTTACTGCCGGCTGCTCGGAACTTAGCCGCATGTTCACCGATGAACGCATCATTGGCTATCTCGACATGCCCGGAGTAAGTCCGGATTTTCCGATATGCAGGGTAAGCGGCGACTCCATGAGTCCTAAAATATCCAATGGCGCATATGTGTCGATGCGTCCGTTGTCCGATACATCGATAATATTCTGGGGGCAGATATATGTGGTTATTATGGATGATTTCCGCATGGTAAAATATGTACGCCGTCACAACGATCCGTCGATGGTGGTGCTTCACAGCGCCAATCCGGCCTACGACGATATGGAAGTGCCCCGCGATGCCATCCGCAAGCTATACATGGTGGAATCTATATTTAATTTCGAGATCGTTGGCTAAGCGTAAAATATTTCAACCATTGCCTGCCTGTGCGGTGCCGGGCATGTTCGAGGCAGGCTGCGATGAGGCCGGACGAGGCTGTCTGGCCGGTCCTGTGTTTGCCGCTGCGGTAATATTGCCCGACGATTTTTCGCATCCGTGGCTCAACGATTCGAAGCAGCTCAGCGAATCGCGGCGCGTGGAGTTGCGGCCTATCATACAATGGCAGGCACTGGCATGGGCGGTGGGCACAGCCACTCCGGAAGAAATCGACAGCATCAACATTCTGAACGCCTCCATTCTGGCCATGCATCGCGCACTCGATGCCTTGTCGGTGCGCCCGGGGATGATAGCTGTCGACGGCAACCGTTTCAAGCCATATGGCGTAATTCCGCACACCACCTACGTAAAGGGCGACGGACGTTTTGCTAACATAGCGGCAGCATCGGTTCTGGCAAAGACCTATCGCGACGACTATATGCTTGAGGCAGCATCGTTATACCCCGGCTACGACTGGGAGAATAACAAAGGCTATCCCCCGGAAGC
>JAIDBM010000363.1 GCA_029056365.1 Muribaculaceae bacterium
ATCCTTCACTCATCACCTTCATGCCGTAGAGAAACAGACCCACGGCGCCAAGAAGGCATAAAAAATCAAAAATACTATAGTCCATTGGAAATTTTAGTAGGGCTTTTCGGGTGTGAGAGCACTCCGTAACGTCGGTCATCGGAACTTCACGCCACAAAGTTAATGATTTTTTAATAATTATTACACAGAAAGATGTCGGTTTTCCGAAATTATTTGTAATTTTGCTTTATTCCGGTGCCCTAATGCCCGGCCTGCCAAGCGAACATGCTCAACCTTACGCCTTTAATAAAATATTACTTCTTGCCAAGAGTCCGAGCCGCAGCATCGTGGCACGGACGGGTCCGCGATGTGCAGGAAAACCTGCTCCGCTCCCTTGTGGCAACGGCCAGAAACACGGAATTCGGCATAAGGCACGGCTTTGATTCTATCCGCTCATATGATGATTTCGCCGCACGGGTGCCTGTATCCGACTATGAGGCCCTGCGCCCGGATATAATGCGAATGCTCCGTGGCGATGCCGATGTGCTTTGGCCCGGACGATGCCACCGCTTCGCTCAGTCGTCGGGCACCTCGGAAGGCAAAAGCAAATACATCCCCGTAACCGCACACTCCCTGCGCCTGAACCACTATGTCGGCGCACGCGACACAGTGGCACATTATCTGAACCTGTATCCCGGTTCAAGGCTGTTCGCCGGAAAAGCATTCATTCTCGGAGGAAGCTTCGCCAACGAAGTCACCGACAATCCGGCCGGAGCGAAAATCGGCGACCTGTCGGCGCATCTGATCGAGGCCATGAATCCGCTGGCCGACATGGTTAGAGTGCCTCGGCGGAGCATCGCCCTCCTTGAAAACTGGTCGGAGAAGCTCCCACGGCTCGTAAAGGCCTCGGCACACGAAAACATCACCAACATCTCCGGTGTGCCGTCGTGGTTCATGACTGTGATCCGCAACGTTATCGAATATACCGGCGCCGACAACATCCACGATGTATGGCCCAATCTCGAGGTTTTCTTTCACGGAGGCATAGCCTTCGGACCCTATCGCGAGCAATACGCCCGCCTGACCGACCCGGCAAAAATGCACTATATCGAAACATACAATGCCTCGGAAGGCTTCTTCGCTGTACAGACTTCGGCCGAACGCCAGTCGATGCAGCTGCTGCTTGACGCCGGAGTCTTCTTCGAATTCATGCCCCTCGATGCCGACCCGGCCGACAACTCCGCGCCACTGCCGCCTTGGAAAATCGAACAGGGCCAGACCTACGCGCTGCTCCTTACCAGCTGCAACGGCCTGTGGCGCTACTCCATAGGCGACACCGTAACCATCCACTCCGCCGATGCTCCGGAAATAACAATCGCCGGGCGTACACGGCATTTCATAAACGCATTCGGCGAAGAACTCATGGTACACAACGCCGACAAAGCGCTGGCACTGGCATGTAAGGCCACCGGCGCAAACGTAGCCGACTATACCGTGGCTCCGGTATACTCATCCGGAAATACCCGCGGACATCACCAGTGGCTCATTGAATGGACTAATCCGCCAACCGACACCGATGCATTCGCCGATGAACTCGACCGGCAGCTATGCAACGTGAACTCAGACTATCAGGCAAAACGAAGCGGAAATATTTTTCTTGACAGACTGTCGATAACCAACGCGAAGCCGGGATTATTCGAACACTGGCTTAAGTCAACCGGAAAACTCGGCGGACAAAGAAAAGTGCCACGTCTGCAGAACGACCGGAAGCTTATCGACGCCATGCTTCGGATGAACTCATAAACATATCAACACAAAACCTCGTAACCCAAAATGAAAAAGTTCAGAACTATCATAAGCGCATTTCTTATCGCAGCCGCGATACCTGCCACCTGTGCTGCCGACGACAACAGCCAGGACGGAGCCAGATACATATTCTATTTCATCGGCGACGGCATGGGCATGGGCCCCGTGATGGCCGCGCAGAACTATAACCGCAGCATACTCGGCAACGAATCCCCGCTCACAATGATGCGCATGCCCGTAGTGGCATGGTGCCAGACCTACTCATTCTCATCGCCCGTAACCGACTCGGCCGCAGCCGGAACCGCTCTGGCCACCGGCACCAAAACCAGAAACGGCATGCTTGGCATGGGCCCCGACACCACTGCCGTAACATCGATAGCCTCCGAACTTCACGACCGTGGATACGGAATCGGCCTTGTTACCACCGTGGCTGCCGACGATGCCACCCCCGGGGCATTCTACGCCCATGTGCCATCGCGCAAGATGAGCTATGAAATTGACATCCAGGGTGTGGAATCAGGCTATGAATATATAGCCGGGGCCTCGTATGGCGGTTTTAACGACAAGGACGGAAACCCCACCGACCTGCGCCAGCGCATCGACGAGGCCGGAATAGAACTGCTCTACGGTGCATCTGCACTCGGCGAACATTCAGCACGCAGGGTAATGCTTTTCGGCGATGAAACCGCGCAGCCCTGGGATGTAAGCTACACCATCGACTCAGTGGCTGGCGCCCTGACTCTGCCGGCCATGACCGCCGACTGTCTGGCACATCTTCAGAAATATACGCCCGACCGCTTCTTCATGATGGTAGAAGGCGGAAATATCGACCACGCACTGCACGCCAACGACGGCGGCGCCGCCATAAAGGAGGTGCTGAACTTCGACCAGGCCCTCGCCATGGCATTCGACTTCTACCGCCAGCACCCCGACGAGACTCTTATCGTGGTTACAGCCGACCACGACACCGGAGGTTTCGCCCTTGGCTCGAACTACCTCGGCTACAACAACAAGCTTGAAGTATTCGACCATCAGCGTGTGTCGAAAGAGGCCTTCAGCGACTACTGCAAAAGCATTCTGAAATCGCGCCGCATATACACCTGGGACGACATGAAGGAATATCTCGCCGACAAGCTCGGCCTTTTCGGCGCTCTCGAAGTATCGCCCGAACGCGAACAACAGCTCAAAGAAATGTTCGACATCACCTTCGAGCAGCGGAACAGCCACGACCAGAAAACACTGTATGCCAACTTCAACCAGTTTGCAGTGGAAGTATTCCGTACGCTCAACGACCTGGCCGGCGTAGGATTCACCACCACACATCACAGCGGCAACCCGGTGCCTCTGTTCGCTGTCGGAGCCGGAGCCGATGTTTTCAAAGGCTTCAACAACAACTCCGAACTGCCTGGAAAAATTTTAGAACTCGCCAGATGAACAATTTGCCTGGCTTAATCCTTAATTCAATACCAACCCTTTAATCTCTCTCAATCATGATCATCGGAATTCCGAAAGAAATCAAGAACAACGAGAACCGCGTGGCTGTGACGCCTGCGGGAGTGAAAGAACTTGTAGCCCACGGCCACACTGTGTATGTACAGCACACCGCCGGCGACGGAAGCGGTTTCAGCGACAGCGAATATATCGCCGCCGGAGCCACCATTCTTCCCACTATCGAAGAAACTTATGCGATAGCCGAAATGATCATCAAAGTCAAGGAACCGATCGAACCCGAGTACAAACTTGTTCGCAAAGGCCAGATTCTGTTCACTTACCTTCACTTCGCATCCGACGAGGCCCTCACTCTGGCCATGATAGAATCGGGCGCCACATGCATAGCCTACGAAACCGTACGCGACAGGCAGGGTACTCTTCCGCTGCTGATTCCGATGAGCGAAGTGGCCGGACGCATGTCGGTGCAGGAAGGCGCCCGCTTCCTTGAAAAGCCACAGGGCGGCAAAGGCCTGCTCATGGGCGGTGTGCCGGGTGTGAAACCGGCCAAAGTTCTTATCCTCGGAGCCGGTGTAGTAGGACGCAACGCTGCGAAAATGGCAGCCGGACTCGGTTGCGATGTAACCATCACCGATATATCTCTGCCTACTCTGCGCTACGTGGCCGACACTATGCCCGACAATGTGAAAACCCTGTTCTCCTCGCGCCACAACATCGAAAACGAACTGCCCTCAACCGACCTTGTAATCGGTTCTGTGCTCATTCCCGGTGCCAAGGCCCCGCATCTGCTCACTGCCGACATGCTGAAGCTCATGCAGCCCGGAACAGTTATCGTCGATGTGGCAATCGACCAGGGCGGCTGCTTCGAAACCTCTCGCCCCACCACTCACGCCGAGCCCACTTATGAAATCGACGGAATAGTTCACTACGCCGTGGCAAACATTCCGGGTGCAGTGCCCTATACATCAACGCTGGCCCTGACAAACGCCACTCTGCCTTACGCCCTGCGCATAGCCGACATGGGCTGGGTGAATGCCTGCAAGGCCGATGCCGGACTGGCTGAAGGCGTGAACATCGTCGACGGCAAAGTCACCTTCAGAGGTGTTGCCGAGGCCTGGGGGCTGGAATACCATCCTCTCGAACTCAAATAACAATATTCCATATTTCCCGAGGGTGTCGTGTGGAAACGCGACACCCTCGCACTGAAAAAGCATGAAACGATTATTTACCCTTCCTCTGATCCTACTGTGCGCGGTTTTTACCTTCCAGGCTGCGGCACAGGTACCCGAAGGCTACTACAGCTCGCTCAAAGGCAAACGCGAGGGCGAACTGAAGACTGCCATCCACAATCTTGTATGCAACTTCACCGAAGTATCGAGCTACAGCGATTTACCGAAGTACTTCCAGCGTACCGACGTGTATCCCGAGTCGCGCCGCTGGTGGGACATGTATTCCGACATTCCGCTGTACGCGCCCAGCTTCGCGGGCCTCAACCGCGAGCACTCCTTCCCCAAAAGCTGGTGGGGAGGCTCCACATCGGTAAGCGCGTATGTCGACCTTAACCACCTGTATCCGTCGGAATCAAAAGCCAACATGGCAAAAAGCAATTATCCCCTCGGCACCGTCGACCGTACAAGCAGCATCAAGTTCGATAACGGCATAACCACCGTAGGATATCCGGTACAGGGGCAGGGAGGCGGCGCCGGCTTTGTTTTCGAACCCGACGACGAATACAAAGGCGACTTCGCACGCACATACTTCTACATGGTCACCTGCTATCAGGACCTCACCTGGAAATACACCTACATGGTGAACCAGAATCTGTTCCCCACTCTGAACAAATGGTCGGCGGAACTGCTGATGAAGTGGCACCGCGAGGACGGTGTCAGCGAAAAGGAAACCCTGCGCAACGAACAGGTATACCAGATTCAGAACAACCGCAATCCGTTCATCGACCATCCTGAACTCGCCGAATATCTGTGGGGCAACCGCGTTGGAGAAGCTTTCGACCCCGGTGCCGGAAGCGAACCCGTGGGCGACCCCAACCTTATCACACCCACACAAGGCATGGAGCTTGAATTCGGACAGGTAGCCCTGGGCAAAAGCGTGACAAGCCGTCTGTTTTTCCGTGGCGAGAACCTCAAAGGCTCGTTCGACCTTGTAATCATAGGCACCGACAAGGCTCAGTTCGCTGTGCCTTCGAACAGCATAGCGGCCTCGCTGGTCAACGCACCCGACGGATACTGGCTGAATGTCACATACAAACCCTCGGAACTGGGCATGCACGAGGCCAGGCTTATTGTAAGCGAAGGCGGAATCACAGGTTCGCGTGGAATAATTCTGCGAGGCGAATGCCTTGAAGTGCCCGAACTTACCGCATGTACGGCCACGGCTCCGTCCGACATAACAGCCGACTCATATGTGGCCAACTGGGAAAGTCCGGCCGATGAAACCGTCGACTACTGGATTGTAACCCGCACCCGATACACAGGCGGAACCTCCACACAGGAAGAACTGCTGGCCGAAGATACATCTCTGCTTATCAATGAATTCGACCAGTCGGATTCCGAATCATATTCCGTTCAGTCGGTACGCCTCGGATACCGCTCGCCGATGTCGAACGTAGTATTTGTCGACCATGCCGGAATAAGCGGAGTTCAGACCGACCAGCCTTTTACCGTACAGGTGTTCGAAGGCATGGTAAGACTTAACATGAGCCAGCCTCAGACCGGTTTGCGTGTATACGACATAACCGGCAGACAGATATTGTTCATTCCCGAAGTACACAACAACTTCGAGTTCGAACTTCCGTGCGGACCATATCTGATAACAACCGACCAGAGCCGCACTCCAGCCAAAATCGTAATCTGACAAAACCGCATTAAGAACAAAGGGCCGGAGCCTTCCTGAGCACAGGTCGGCTCCGGTCCTCATCATTCCGGGAACCGGCATGCAGTGCGTGCCGCAAGCTTCCGGACCACATATATTACTTATTACTATAAGCAAGTATTACTTATCGCTTTTTTTTCGTAACTTTGCAACATGGATGCAAAAGTACCTACCATAGCAGTCTACTGCGCTTCGAGCGCCAGTCTGTCACCTGAATACTACGAGGCAGCACGCCAGACAGGCCGCCTGATAGCCGAGAACGGAGCCGCAGTTGTGAACGGCGGCGGAAAAATGGGTCTGATGGCAGCGACCAGCGACGGCGCCCTGGCGGCAGGAGGCACAGTAACAGGCGTGATTCCGAAGTTCATGACCGACAACGGCTGGCACCACACCGGACTGAGCCGCCTTGAAATAGTGGAAAGCATGCATCATCGTAAAAAACTCATGGCCGACATGGCTACAGCCGCCATAGCCCTGCCGGGCGGCATCGGCACCCTTGAGGAACTGACCGAAATAATCACATGGCGCCTGCTCGGCCTGTTCGACGGCAATATAGTGATTCTGAACCTCGGCGGCTACTACGACCCTCTGCTGGCCATGTTCGAACGCGCAATCAGCGAAAACTTCATGAAAGCCGACCATCGCGGCCTTTGGGCCGTGGCCTCAACCCCGGAAGAAGCCGTGCGGCTCGCTCTCGCGCCATGCAACATTCATAAATTTACCCAGAAATTCTGATGCCGCAGACGGCCGACAGCATATCACCGCATACCGGACTGCCAGACTCGATATACACAGCCCGATATCCGGCGCCATTCGAACCTGTGCTCGACACACTGCGTATCGCCAGGCTCAGAGACGCCGGACTTTACGAGGCAGCCGACACCGTGGCCGCCGCCCAGCCATCGCCTCCGGCATGGCAATCGGGAATAAACGGAAACCGACGGCAGAATCTCAGTGGCAGCGACTCCGGACTTCTTACCATACTCACTCTGATATTCGTGGCTCTGGCCCTGAACTTCAGACACTGTCCGAAGATATTCTCGAACTTCAGCTCCGAACTGCTGAGCGTGCGCCGTCGTGCAAACGTGTTCGACGAACACACCACCAACGAAACAAGGGTGCTCATTCTTCTCATAATACAATATGTGGCTTATCTGGGAATACTCCTGTACGCTCTGGCCGGACTCGGCCACACATTGGAAACCAGCCATATATTCCAGACCACAGCCTCGCTGATGGGGCTTGCCGGCGCATACTACTGCTTCCAGCTCTGCGCCTACAACGTTGTGGGATACGTGTTCGGCACCCCCGACAACAGGCGACAATGGATCAGAGGCTTCAACGCATCGCAGGCACTGGCCGGTCTCACCCTTATGATACCGGCCCTGATCACCATATTCTATCCCGATGCAGCCAGACCCACCCTTGCGGTAGCCGCAGTGTTTTATATCATTGCCCGAGCTGCATTCATTATTAAAGGTTTTAGAATTTTTTTCACAGGAATTTCGTCTTTGGTGTATTTTATTTTGTACCTTTGCACCTTGGAAATAATTCCAGTAATAATCATATACCGGGTAACCCTTTATCTGGTCAACCGCAGCCCTCAATAACAGGCACATACGCCTCAACCAAAAATCATACAGTAGAGTGAAAGTAAAGAAAATCTTAGTTTCCCAGCCCAAGCCGACAAGCGAGAAATCACCGTATTTCGAGATTGCCCGCAAGCATGAGGTAGAAATCGTATTCCGCCCCTTCATAAAAGTTGAGGGGCTGACCGCTAAGGAATTCCGCCAGCAGAAGGTGTCGATAGGCGAACACACCGCTATCATTTTCACAGCAAAGACCGCGATCGACCATTTTTTCCGACTGGCAGAAGAAATGCGGGTTAACATCCCCGACACCATGAAATACTTCTGCACCAGCGAATCAATCGCAAACTATCTGCAGAAATACATCATATACCGCAAACGCAAGATTTTCGCAGGCAAAACCGGTAAACTGCCCGAACTGCTGCCATACATGCTGAAACACAAAAACGAAAAGTTCCTTCTGGCCGTTTCCGATGTAAACAACGGCTCAGAACAGGAATTTCTGGCTCAGAACAACCTGAACTACACCCGCGCGGAAATGTACCGTACTGTAAGCAACGACTTCGCTCCCGACGAAGCCTTCGACTACAACATGCTGGTGTTCTTCAGCCCCCAGGGCATAGAGTCGCTGCTCAAGAACTTCCCCGATTTTCAGCAAGGCGAAATTCGCATAGCCACATTCGGTGCCACTACCGCACAGGCGGCCCGCGATGCCGGACTACGCGTTGACGTAGAGGCCCCGACCGTGAAAGCTCCGTCGATGACCGGTGCCATCGACCTGTACCTCACCGAAAACCAGGAGTGAAAGGACTGAGGCTATATAAAAAAGAAAAACTCTGCAGCACTATCGCCATTGAACAGCTCTTCGGCAATAGTGCGGAAACATCTACGCACGGCGCGCTGGCATATCCGCTTCGCGCCGTGTGGCGTATCAACCCGACACGCCACTCCGACGCGCCTTTGGCTTTTCTGATTTCTGTGCCCAAACGCCGCCTGCGTCATGCCGTCGACAGGGTGGCTATGAGACGCCGCATACGCGATGGCGGTTATCCCCATCACCGAGCCCACGCGA
>JAIDBM010000364.1 GCA_029056365.1 Muribaculaceae bacterium
CTCATAGGTAAATCGAGCTATCGCACCGGACTGCCTCTGCTGCTGATTTTCCTGCTGGTAGCACTACATGGTGATAGTAACCGAAAACAAGCCCGAAAAATTCCGTATCCACAGTCACAACGCAATCATGCCATGGATAAGCTATACCGATGAAAGCGTTGCCGACGGATATCCGGCAGTCGGCGCTCCGGGGTGGTACGCCACACTCGTGGCCCCGTGGCGTCCGTTCGCAGTAATCGACTCCATAACAAAAAAATAATGATTGAAATAGAATTCGACCCCGCCATAAAAGAACTATGGCCCGACTACAGGGTGATTTCGGTAGAGTGCGACATCGAGAATCCTGCCACACCCGACTCTTTGTGGCAGGAACTGGAGAATTTCGCCGACAGTTTCCGACAATTACACGAAATACAGGACATAAACAAACGCCCGGCCATAGCCGCAACACGGCAGGCCTACAAACGATTCGGCAAAGAGCCGAACCGCTACCGCCCGTCAGCCGAAGCCCTTTGCCGCCGAATGGCAAAAGGTCTTGAGCTGTATCGCTCGCTGAGCGTAATCGACCTCATAAACCTGCTTTCGGTCATGACCGGGCACAGTATCGGCGGCTTTGACGCCGACAAAATCAAGGGACAGACAATAACTCTCGGAAACGGAACCGAAAACGAGCCTTACGAAGCCATCGGACGCGGTCCGCTCAACATAGCCGGACTACCGGTATGGCGCGACGCAATCGGCGGCATAGGCACGCCGACATCCGACAACGAGCGCACAAAACTCTCCGTCGACACCAGGCGCCTGCTCATGACAATAAACATTTTCGGCACTGAAATGCCCGACAACGAGGTCATCTCTCTCTGCAGACGCCTGCTCGAGACATATGCCAACGCCTCCGACATTGTATTCCGCACTTACTCTCCCCGATAATTTCCACAACAACATCACAGCCATGGACTATATAACTTCCGAAAACATACTGCTGGTAGGTTCTTCTCTGCTCATCGCAGGCATACTCATAGGTAAATCGAGCTATCGCACCGGACTGCCTCTGCTGCTGATTTTCCTGCTGGTAGGCATGGCATTCGGAACCGACGGACTCGGCATCCACTTCAACGACATGCACACCGCCCAGTTCATCGGCATGATAGCCCTCTGTAT
>JAIDBM010000365.1 GCA_029056365.1 Muribaculaceae bacterium
ATATGTTCGATACCGTCGGCTGCAGTTTCAGGGAGTCGACGGTGGCTTTCACTTGTTCGGGCGAGGAGTATGGCAGGAAGCAGTCGATACGTGCTTTAGTGCCTTTGCTGGTATTCATTTTTTATATAGGAAGTTAAGTATTTGACGAATGAGTTTGTCGGGATTTCCGGCATAGTCGTTGTGTCCGTCGAATATGCGCGAGTGTTCGATTGGGAAGCCTATTACGGCTGTACGGTATGAGCCTGCATCGAATAACGTTCCGGCCGGGAGATTGTTTTCGGTGTAGCGCATGAATGTCGCCCCGCGGTTGTCGGCCGGGAACACCGCATCGGGCGATTCAACGGAATATATCACTTCATCGGGTTGCTGGTTGAACATCAGTGTTATGCCGCGTTGTATTCCGAAAGGATTCTGAACGGTGCATGCTTCGCCGTTGATGGCTGCCTGTCCGCTGCGCCACTGGTAGCCGAGAATGCCGGAGGCAAACTCTTTGTCGGTCTTGGCGGTCTGTGCCGAAGAGTTGGGGTTGTCCCAGAGGTCGCTTGCCACGTAGCTTCCGCTGATCAGGAACGATATGCCGGTGGCGGTGTCTTCGGTTATCTTTTTCTGGAGGGCGGGAGTGAAGGTTTTGAATTCAGTGCCTTTTGCTCCCCGGCCAATTGCACATTCGCGTTGTTTGCCGAGAATCAGGTCGGTGACTTTGGCTTCGCTGCGGCAAGAGCCGTTGATATAGGCATCGAGCGATGAGGATGTGAAACCGTATCCGGCTTCGCTGATGAGCTGCCCGTGAACGAACGGGTAGTCGAAGGTGTTGCCAGCTATGACGCGAGTCTCGTAGTTCGACCGGGAGGCTCCGAATCCGGCGGCATCATCGTCCATCCAAGGAATGCTGCGGCGGAATTCCATCTGGTCGCCGATGAATCCGATGTCGTAGCCGTCGGGCACTCCGCTGTCGTAGGCGTTATAGAATCCGGCAATTTCTCCGGAGTCGAACCAGAACGGAGCGCCGAGACGAGTGAATCCGTTCACAACCAGAACTTCCGGTTTGCCTTTGCGGTAGCACAGCGCGAGAGTCTCGCTCGGGAAGCTTACGCCACCTTCGTTGCCTGCGATAATGCGGTAGGAGTGTATTTCGGAATCGCTTACAGTAATATTGAAGAAGGGCGATTCGCTCCGGCCTATCTGTCGGAAGCTTCCGTTGTCGATACGTTCCTGTATGATATAATAGGATGGCATGGCCGATGCCTCGAGGGAATCGGGAGTGGCTTTCCACGACAGTGTGTAGTTGCCGGATCCGTTGTTGTTGATTGTGAACGAGTTCACGGCCAGAGGCTGTACAACGTATTCGCGTCCGTCGCGGTGCGCCAGGAACTGAAGCATGCCTTTGTATACGGCACGCGACACGTCGAACCTGAATCTAGGGTCGAGGCCGTATTTCATGTCGGCGAAATTCTGATGCGACAAAAGTTCGAGCAACATTGCGGGCACAGCCGGTTCGCGGGCTTCGAAATAGCTTTTGTCCCACATGCCCCGGCGGGTCCAGTTCGGTTCGTATTTGGCACGGATGTCGTTTACAATGTTGGTCATTACCAGGTCGGTAAGGTCGCGTGAGGCAAGTCTTGAGCTTCCGTTGCCGAGGGTGTCGCCTGCGGTGCTGTATATTCCGAGAGTTCCTATGATCTCATCGTCCATGGTTGTTCCGGCATCGGAATGGAAGGCGAAGCTCAGGTCTACGGGAATTCCGAGTCCTTCACGGTCGGGAAGCACGCTTGAGCCTCCTGCAAGCCAGTTGACCCAGAGGGCGCGGCTCCGGTAGTCATCGTTGTAGTCGTTCTCGTTCTGCGAGGGAGTGTAAACACTGTCGGGTGCGCCTGCCCACTGTAGCTGGTAGCGTGCTCCGCCGGTGAAGCGGGGGTAGTGGGTGTCGACATATTCGGTGGGGTTTCCGTCGTTGTCTTTGGCGCGACGTGCCACGTTGATGAAGCCTCCGCCTATTTTCACGGCATCGGCGGTTACCACGGCGCCTTTGTCGTTGCTTACGGCATTTAGTTCCACCAGGCAGTCACTGGCTTTGTCGGGGTCTATGTCGTAGTGTCCGAGGTATATCCATGTTCCGCCGCCCATCCGCTGGTTTATTTTCATGCTGTGGTCGCCGTCGGCGGCGTGTATGGTGTACAGGGCATCGGTGGCGCTGTTGGGTAGCGAGGTGTAGCTCACATACACGGCGAGCGGACCTGCCGGGGCATCGTGCAGGCTCCAGCAGGCATGAGGCGACTTGTCGGCATCGGCCGAGACGGCAGCCTGGCGGGCAGTACCTTGGCGGAACGGATTCACGCCCTCGGTGAGCGGCTTGCCGTTGTGTGCGAATCCGGGAGTGGGGCAGTCGGTCCATTGTCCGTTTTCGCTGTAGTTTCCTCCGTCAGAGGAGCCGTTGTTGTCGATTATGGCTTCGAATGTGCTTGTGTCGCGTTCTCTCGGACTCATTACATATGCGCCTGCGTTTTCGAGCATCGGCATCAGGTAGGGCATTACATAGCTTTGGGTATAGAGGTCTTCGACGGTTTCGAATATGCGGGCACGCTGCCATTCCCAGCGGTTGAGTTTTGGTTCGAAGTACCATCCGTGGCTTTGCCACAGAGCGATGTTGGCGTTGTCGAGGCCTTTCGGGGCTTCAATGCCGTCGATTCTGGTTATGAAGCGTTTGTCGCCTTGCGGACCCTTTAGTTTTTTGTCGGCAAACAGTACAAGGTCCGACAGATTCTTCCCTCCTGAGGTTATTTTTATTTTGTAGTTCTTGTATTGAGAGCCGAGCGATGTAAGCACGTTGTTGGCCAGCTGCCGGTATTGCTCGCTTGTAAGGGAGAGATACGAGGCGGCATCGTTGCAGGCCACGGTCACGGATTTTTGTTTTGTGCTTATGGTTACTTTCGAGACTTTTATGTCGCCGAAGTTGAAATTGGCAGGAACTGCGGCATTCATAGCCTTGGCGGCAGCGTTTTCATTGACGCCTGCCGACATAGTCTGCGTTGTCGGCAAAATCGCTATGGCCATCAAAGCTATAAGATGTTTTATGCGCATTTATGCATGTAGTTAGTTAGTGTGACAGTAATATTACAAAATTAGCGAATTCTTTTGGAATCCGCTAAAGACGAACAAGTTTATTTACAAAATTTATGAATTATAAACACATTTTCAGTCAAGGATGGACACGGGTGTCTCGTGTTCCTTACTCAGCTCAGGACGGCCATTAGTGCCGTCATCAGAGCTGAGATTGCAATCATGCAGGGAATCATTTATGTACATTGATAAATTTGCGGTATTCATCGGCAAGGTCATCGGGAGTTACCTCGAGCTGGCGCAGACGTCCGAAGAAGTAGTTGAGCTCGCTTGAATAGAAGTCGCGGCGGCGTTGTTCTCTGATAAGAGTCACGGCATCGGCGCTTACGAAATATCCGAGTCCTCTCCGGTTGAAAATTATTCCGTTGCGTTCAAGAAGTTCGAAAGCCTTGAGAATGGTGTTGGCATTCACCTGGCAGTCGGCGGCATGCTCTCTTACCGAAGGCATGCGGCTTTCGGCCGGATAGCGACCGGCCATTATGTCGTCGGCCAGAGATTCGGCTATCTGTATGTATATCGGTGCTTTGTCGGTTAATGCCATGGCGTTATCTGGTTTTGAAGCGTTGGATTACTTCTGTACGCTTGTATATGTGCCATGCTATGAGATACATTGCGGCCAGCAATACGTAGAGCATCAGCATGGTGGCCCAGCCCATTATATGGGCGACTATTTCGGGGGCGTTCCAGTTGTCGAACACATTGAATATGTTGGTCAGAGCCGCGCCAATAATGTCAAGAGGCAGAATTATAGGCAGAACAATCTGAAGGGCAAGAAGTGCGACGAAAGTTTTCAGAAACGACAGTCTGGGCCACAGTACGCTGCCTATCAGATATATCGACTGGGCAAAAAGTCCGAACCAGAGGAGTCCGAGTATGGCAGCTATGGATATTTCGGCGGCTTGCAGCGACTGGAACATTTCGGCCAGCGGAATCTTGGTCCAGGCCGGTGGCATTCCGAATATGGCGGCGCTGAGCGAGTCGGAAGCGAACAAGAAGATGATAAGGCATATGTTTCCTCCCGCCAGATATATGGCGATGTTTGCGAAAAACTTTTCGCTCCGGGCAGCCGGGAGCATCAGGGCGCTGATACGTCGGCTTTTGCTGTTCAGGTTGTTGAAAGCGATTGAACCCAGCACCTGCACGGTTATTATTGCTATCCAGGCGAAGGCAGTGGCAATCGCGAAAGTGCGGGCGGCGACATCGCTGTAGTAGCGGTCATCGCCGTGAAATGCTTTAGTGATGAGTATGGAGATACAAAGAGTGAGGCCGAATATCACACCGAAAATCATGGCGAGATAGCGTTTGTTTTCTATGATGTTTCGTTGTATCAGTGTGCAGGCACGGGCCATGGAGAAGTGGTTCTGGTTCATAAGGCGTTTATGATTTCAGGGTTTGAGTAGGCGAGTTCAAATAGCGATTCGAGGTTTACATCGGTTTCGTCCATGTTTTCATCGCGGCGGCGTATGATGCTGTAGCCTCCTGCTACCGGAGAACTCCATAATGCGCCGGCACATTCTGCCGGGTTGTGGGCGAAGATGAATTGCAGTTTGTTTTGTATGGCGGCTATGGATGTGTTGAGTATAAGCCCTTTCCGGTCGATCATGGCAACGTGGTCGAGCACCTGCTCAAGGTCGCGCACCTGATGGGTGGATATTATTATGGTGCGTTCGCTACTTGAGGCGCTTACAATCGCGCGGCGGAACTCCGCCTTGCCGGGTATGTCCAGGCCGTTGGTGGGTTCGTCCATGAGCAGCAGGCTGGTGTTGCATGCGAGCGCGAAGGCAATGAAGGCTTTTTTCCGCTGGCCCATTGAAAGATGGCCGAGGTGGATGTCGGCCGATAGCCTGAAGTGCTCCAGATACGAGTGCATCTGTTCGATTGAGAAACGGGGGTAGAACGGGGCATTGAGCCGCACGTATTCATCGAGCGATATCGACGGAAGGTCGAATTCTTCGGCCACCAGAAAAATCTCGGACAGAGTCTTAGGCAGGCGCCGGATGGTTTCGTCGTTGTTGAATGTCACTTTTCCGGTGGCCGGCTTCAGCAGGCCGGAAATGAGGTACAGCAGGGTTGATTTTCCGGTGCCGTTGGCGCCGAGAAGGCCGTATATGGCTCCGGGTTGTATTTCCAGCTGCAGGTCGCTTATCACGGGAGTGGAATTGCCCGGATAGCTGTAAGAGAGATTTTTAATCTTGAGCATAGTGTTATAGTGATGTAGTACACTGCAAAGGTATGCAGTTTTTGTGATTCATCCAAATCTTTAACACATGTTAACATGCTCTGACGGGTCACATTTTGAAAATATTTACAATGGACTAACTGTTATTCTTGGTTATCTGCCTCCGGCGTATTATGAAACTCCTTGCTTGAAGCAAGTCGCCGGAACTCCGACGGACTTAGTCCGGTCAGTTTTTTGAAAGTCTTGGAGAACGTGCTTCTGGACTTGAATCCTAATTCGTGTACTATCGCCTCCATGGTGAGGTGGCTATAGTTGTCAAAATCCAGAAAGCGTTTCTTGGCCACGCCGATGCGACACTCGTTAAGGAGCAATGTGAACGATTTGCCGAAGTCCTCATTCAGAACCCGCGAAACGTATTTTTGGTTGGAACCGCAGAAGTCGGCTAAATCATTGAGCGAGAACCCCTCGCGGCAGAACACAGACTCATCGGACAAGGCTTCCTTGATTTTCGCCATTATTACATTTCTGGTCTCATCAGCCATAGGAGACGCAGCGTGCTTTTCAGGTGCAGATGGATCTCCTTTTACACATAGGTCTTGTTTCATCAGCTTGATATTTTTCTCAAACAATGATTTGTTTTTACTCTTAAGGCGGATGTACTGAATGAAAAGTAATACAAGAAATACTGTAAGGACCAAGGCTGAGACCGATACCAGCGTCAAGGAGCGTGTTTTCATTCTTTCCTCCATTCGGAGTGCATTTATGTTCTTCTCAAACCGGTTGGCCTCATGCATAAGCTCCAGATTATGGATATGGCCGAACTCTCTGACATTGAAAATAGAGTCCTGCAACTGCAGATGTATGTAGTGGTATCTTTCGGCGGAGTCATTTCGGCCGATGGCGGCATACATTTCGCTAAGGTCTTTGTATCCTCTGATAAGTAATTCAGGATACTTATGCCGTTGGGCTATATCCACTGCTTTGCGTATATAATACTCCGCTGAATCAGCGTTGCCGGTCTTGATGAAATTGCGGCTGAGCGCAATATAGATGGCATAACGGTTTCGCTCAGGCTGAAAGCCGTTGGCAGACATTGGTATAGCCTTCCTGAGTTCTTCAATTGTTTTCTGAGTATTCCCATTGATGCTGTGTCGTTTCGCCGCAGTCAAATGGTTGGCAAGCCGCCACAAGTCGTTGTCGGGTGTTTCAGGTGTTTTGTTGCGGTAGGAATCTATGATAAGCAATATTGAGTCGCGCGGAACTAAGAGTGTGTCGATATCGGCCGATAGAATATTAAGCACGGCTGCAGATGCCATGTATCCGTTGCCTGAATTTAGCGAAGCTTCAAATACATCACGAAGGCAGCGATAAGCTCTGTTGCGGTCTCCGAAGTAAAGATATATGGCCGCAAGATTCATATGCCCGGGCGAATCAGGCGTGTCCTCAAGTTCCGAGGCCGTCAGAAAGTTGGAGTACGCCGCTGCATAGTTGGCGTTGTTGAAATTAAGAACACCGAGACTAAGTCTCGCATGAATGGCATATTGCCGGTCGGAAATATCCTCTGAACCTTCATGACGTTTGGCGAGAATTGTGAAAATCATAATGGCACTGTCTGTGCGATTTCGCTTCATGTAGTCCGTTCCGATGCTTTGAAGCCTACTGCTCTCAACCCCTCGGTACCGATTGTACAAGGCATCGACATCGGCATTTGCCGACATTGTCTGTGTTCCGGCACATAGCAGTAATGTTGTTACTATAAGTAAATGCAACAATTCCAATGAAACAAGGGAATATGCCCCATCCAAAGCTGTTTTATGTGCAAAACTGGTGTCAATTCTTGAATTGACACCAGTTTTAACTATTTGAGTTCGTAACATATAAATCTGGGTTATAACTTTGCGCAAAGTTAATCATAATTTTTATTATCATGAAAAAATTTTTAAGTATTATGGCTCTTGCAGCAGCAGTCATGCCTGTCACAAGCATGGCTGTTGCACCCCAAATGGAAAAAGCCGGGCCGCATTCAGGAGTGCAACTCCAGACCATGTCGCGTCCAAGCCTGGTGAAGTACAGCCCGGCCCGTGTGATAACATCAGCCGGCTTCCTTTTCGAGAATTTCGAGAGTGTACCCGATGATACGCCTATGCTTCCGGAGGGGTGGACTGCAACCAGCACTCCGGGCCTTTCTTCCGACACCTGGAGTGCCGGTACCTTAGGCCGCGATGGCGTGCCCATGAACGGAACAAGCGGTTACAAGTACGCCTATATTCTCGGCAACAAGGAAAGCGATGCCGCGCACGACGCATGGCTATTCAGTCCCGGACTGCAGATGGAGGCGGGAACAGAGTACAACATAGAGTTTTTCGCGATGATGCCTCCGGTCACTGGTTCAGATAATATGGAAATCATGACGGTGCACATCGGGTCGGCTGCGAGTTCTTCTGCCATGACCACTGAACTGGACCATATCGAAAGCGACAATGATTACTGGCGCTACTATTCATACACATTCACCCCGGAGAAAAGCGGCGAATATCACATAGGTTTTCACAGCCTTTCGCCGGCCGCCAGTAACTCGACCGCTATCGACGACCTGAAGATATCGTCTGGACCCCAGCCGATATTCTCGGCTTCGGCAGAAGTCGACCTTGGTACGACCGATACACTGTCCGGTCTGCTGGAAGGCAAATACCGTATAACCAACCACGGGGGTGCACCCCTTGAAGTTTCTCTACGGTCGGTGCCGGATGGCGTGAGTGTGACCGGTTTGCCTGTAACGCTTGACAGTTATGATGACGCCAGCATAACGATAACAGCAACTGCCACTGAAGCCGGCGAGTATAGCGGCGTGCTGGAACTTGCCACCAACGACCTTACCTTGCCGGTTGTTACTGTAAGTCTCATAGGCACAGTGGAGAATGCGCGTGTCACCGGCTATAGTTTCGAAGACTTTGAAAATGGTGGACCCGAAGGATGGAAGCTAAGTCATGGATCCGCCAATGTGGCCGCTTATGGAGGCTATAACTCTTCACGGGCCTATTACACCACTACTTACTACGGCAGCGAGGACATAAATCCCGGATGGGGTGGGGTAGGATTCATGACCCATTACATAGAGATGGGGACTGAGCCGGAAATCAGTTTCTGGTATCAGATGGCAAATGTAGACTTCAGCGGAAATGTCGTCGGCGCAGCCGAAAGCTCCAAGGTGGAAGTATATGTGCAGGTGAGCGAGGACGGCGGCAACACATTCGATACTGTCTACACTGTTGAACCCGGCGGTGAACACGAGCATACGGCCACTCTTGATTTTACAAACATCAAGTTGGCAGTGCCACAATATGCAGGTAAGACATGTAGGGTACGAGTTGTATTCAACCAACCCGGTGGAGGCGCTTTCTTCAACCAGGTGAGGGTGTTGGCCGATGATGTGTCGGTAGGTACTAAAAGCAAGGTGGACCTGCAG
Source organism: Muribaculaceae bacterium (assembly GCA_029056365.1). Taxonomy (GTDB): domain Bacteria; phylum Bacteroidota; class Bacteroidia; order Bacteroidales; family Muribaculaceae; genus CAG-873. Next base: position 8,763 of record JAIDBM010000365.1, read on the forward strand.
GCCAC
>JAIDBM010000366.1 GCA_029056365.1 Muribaculaceae bacterium
TTGCTCTATGCAGTCGAACAGACTCATGGCCGCCTTGAGCGACTCCTCGTCGCCGCATGCGCGGTAATACTCGCTCAGTCCGTAAATGATAAAGGCGATGGCATAGAACTGCTTTTTAGTATCAGCCGGCGAACCGTCGGCATTCACGCTCCAGAAAGCGCCGCCGAACTCCGCGTCGACAAAATACTTCAGAATATAATCGCGGGCGCGTTCAGCCATCTGAAGATACTCTGGAGTGCGCAGCGCATTATAGGCTGCGGCATAAGTCCAGAGGATTCGGGCATTGAGGATCGCTCCCTTCGGAGCCTCGGAATCCAGCCGGTCGAAGCCGTCGCGGCGGCCATAGAAGCCACCGGCGGGATCAACCATTTTTTCCGACCAGTAAGGAAGGATGCACTCGCGGATGTTGCTTCGCAGAGCCTCCGCGAGTGCGGGATTTTCAAGCTTTTTCATTCCATTATTCGGGTTTGTCAAGGTCGCTGAACTCGCGGGCATCGGCCACATCGGTCGAAACCACCTGCCTGCGCTGGGCCTTGAGCTTTTCTACAATATCGTTTACCTTGGAAGTCGTGAGCGGATAAAACCACACAACAAGTATGGCGATGCCCGACACTACCGCCGGAATAAATGTCATCAGCGCCCACAGGCAGGTTATAGCTCCGGGTGTCTGCACTACCGACGCACCATCAGTGGCCACCACATAGCCGCATGCGCTCAAAAGCCACATCACGGCCGCTCCGCCTATGGCGCCGCCGAATTTCTGAGCCATCGACGACGACGAGAAAATCAAGCCGGTCGAAGCTGTCTTATAGCGCAGCTCGGCGTAATCGCTCACATCGGCATACATACTCCATACAAGAGGCGACATTATACCGGTAAGAATACTGATCATAATCTGGAACACGAGCATCATCCAGTAGCCGGCTCCGCTCACGGGTATGAAGAAGAAGCCAAAGCTCAACAGAATCAGCAACGCGTTCACCATTATGAACGTACTCTTTTTTCCAAGTCGTGCGGCCACCGGCACAGCCAGCGCCACTCCCGCCATATTGGCCACCTCGCCCACACTCAGGAACAGGCCCGAGTAGAAAAGCAGACTTATGCCGAACAATACCAGCGAGGCGTCCTGCCCGATTACATCGGCGAAGAAATACGCCACTGTCGCTCCACGCACCGTGTTGAACAGATTGAAACACAGCGCCGCGCCTATAAGCAGCCACCAGGGCCGGTTGCTCAGAAGCGCCTTGAAATCCTTGCCCACACTCACATTCGACACCGTGTGAAGCCGTTCGCGGGTCATTTTGAAGCACAGCAGAAAAAGAACCAGACAGGCAGCCGCAATAACGCACATTGCCATTTGCCAGCTGCTCTGCGGCGACATGCCGAAATTATCGCCGAACACACGACACAAAGGCTCCCACGAGGCAAGAGCTATGAACGAACCGCCATAAGCGAAAAACATACGGAACGATGAATACACCGTTTTCTCATTGGGGTCCTCGCTCATCACACCGAGCATGGCTCCATAAGGCACATTTATGCCGGTATATACCGTCATCATCAGCACATACGTAACATAAGCCCACAGCAACTTGGCCGCGTAGCCCCAGTCGGGCGTTGTGAAAAGCATGATTCCGCACACCGAGAACGGTATGGCCACCCAAAGCAGATAAGGGCGGTATTTTCCCCAGCGGGTGTTGGTACGGTCGGCGATAACACCCATCATAGGGTCGGAAACGGCATCCCATATGCGGGTTACAAGCACCAGCACTCCGGCATCTATCAGACTGAGACCAAATATATTGGAATAAAAGAAAGGGAGGTAATAGCTGAATACCTTCCAGAACATCGACGAAGCCATGTCGCCGAATCCATATCCTATTCGTTCACTTAATTTCGACATTTCGTTGGTATTGCAGCCGGGCACTCATATGCCGGCTCAGGTAAGAATATACGATGGCGCCGCACAACCTTCCGGAATGGAAAGCATGCGGCACCATCTATGTTTTTCAGGCGTTTACCTCTACTTTGGTTACATTGTTGTACTGCTCTACATTGCTCATCAGGGCAAGATTGCGGTTGATGAGATTGTTGAGAGTGCGCACACTGTCGGCAGTGGTGAGTTTGTCTTCAGGTGTGTGCATACAGTAGTCCACAAGCTTGTCGACAGTCGACTCAGCCACATGCAGGCGGGTGTCGCTCGATGCATAGTATATCAGCACACGGCCGTCTTCATCGGCTATCCATCCGTTTGTGAAAAGCACATTCATCACGTCGCCCATGTACTCTTCGCCTACCGGAGCCATGAAATATCCGCCGGGCGACGCTATCTTGCGCCAGGGCTCGTCGAGGGCGGTCATATACATGTAAAGCACATAACGCAGACCCGAGGCACAGCCGCGCACGCCGTGAGCCAGATGGAGCCATCCTTTGGGAGTTTTAATCGGATGAGGACCCTCGCCGTTCTTCACTTCCTTGATTGTGTGGTAGTGGCGGGCATCGATTATAGTTTCTTCGTGCACCACAGCATTGGTGATGTCGTCGACCAGCGCCCAGCCAATTCCGCCGCCGCTGCCGGTGTCGATGAATCCGTCCTGCGGACGGGTATAAAGAGCGTATTTGCCGTTTACGAATTCAGGATGCAGAACCACATTGCGCTGCTGCGACTTTGTTTTGAGATCGGGCAGACGCTCCCAGTTCACGAGGTCCTTCGTACGAGCGATACCGCATGTCGCAGTTGCGGCGGAAAGGTCGCCGGGCTGGCTGTCGTCGTGGCGCTCAACGCAGAAGAGGCCGTAGATATATCCGTCTTCATGCGCGGTAAGACGCATGTCGTAGATATTGGTGGCCGGGATTATATCCTCCGGCATTGTCACCGGATGATCCCAGAAGCGGAAATTGTCCACACCGTTGGGGCTTTCGGCCACTGCAAAAAACGACTTGCGGTCGTTGCCTTCAACACGCACCATCAGCAGGTAACGGCCCTGCCACTTGATGGCTCCGGCATTAAGTGTGGCATTGATTCCGATACGCTCCATGAAATACGGATTGCGCTCACGGTCGTAATCGTATTTCCAGAAAGGGGGGACCATGTCGGCGGTTATCACCGGATTACGGAAACGGGTGTATACACCGTTTCCTTCGATAGGTTCGTTAGGGCGGCTTACCAGCTCTTCGTAGCGGGCCTCCACCAGATTTTTGCGGTATTCAAAGATATCCATTTATACTAATCTGTTTAATTAATTCTTTAAATCAGGCATCTGTTCGCGGGTCATAACAAAAGGCGAGGTCATAACCTGTTTCCAGGCATCGCGTGTGTTGCCGAAATCGTCCACAGCGGCGTTATTGTCGATGTTGTAAGTATACCATTCCATAAACCAGGCCCAGTAGGCTCCGTCGTTCATGCACTTCTGCGGCGACGGAATGCGTCCTACCTCGGAGAGGCTCACCAGCTTGCGTCCGTCGGTCATGTCAAGAGCGGCCTTATAGCTCACTACCTGCGAGTTGTCGTTATCGGGATAAAGGTCCACGCCAACAATGTCGACATATTCGTCGCCGGGATACGAAGCCTTCATCTGAGCCTCATAGCCTCGCTGGCACTGTGCGGTCCATACCCATATGAGGTTGTTCAGGCCATGGTAGCGCACCAGACGGTCGTAGAGAAGTATCCACAGCTGTTTCACATATTCATCGCCATGACGACCCCACCAGAACCAGGGACCGTAGCGGTAGTCGCCGGCGGCTTCATGCAGCGGACGCCACAGCACCGGTATGCCTGCCTGCTGAAGCTGTCCGAGAACCTCGGCCACGCGGTCGATGTCGGCAAGCAGGAACTCGTTCTGCCAGGTGCCCTCCTTGAGAGCCTCGCGGATGTCGAATTCAGTGCCTTCGCTGCCCTTTCCGGGAATATAGAAGCCATATTTGCCTGTGGCTCCTTTCTCGTAATCCTCTTTCGAATTCGGGGCGTTCCAGTGCCACATATATGTAACCAGACCGTTGTTCTGCCACTGGGTACGTGCCGGAGCGATGTCGCTGTAGTCGATCCAGGCTCCCGGTTTCGAGTCTTTCAGATGAATGAAATCATAGCCGGTAAGGGCCGGATATTTGCCGGTGACACGGTTCACCCAGTCGGCCATGTCGTTGTTGTTGTTTACATTGGCCATGGCTCCGGAGATAATCTTCTGGCCATGCTGCTGTATGAGGAAATTATATACGTTGACCGCCTGCGCTGTAGCGTTTGTGTTTGTGAGCGGGGCGAAATTAGTAGGTTCGGAGGGGTCCTGCCCTTTGGTAAGGGTTTTGAATTTCAGAGTCAGAGCAGGTCCGTAGCTTGCGCCGTTGTTCGCGATAACGGCGTGAGCGGGCACAACGAGCTGATAGTCGGTGCCCATTTTGAGTTCCACCGGCAGAACCACAGTGTTGCCTTCAGATACAGAAGCTGTGAGTCGGCTGCCGTTAAGAGTTATACGGTCGGCGTTGTTGAGGGTCACGGTGGTGTTATAGCTTATGCGTATTTCAGTAAGCGCCTCGGGGTCGACTTCCTGACCTTCGCTTACGTTGCAGGCCGTGATTTCGGGTTCAACGCGATCGGTTGGAGGAGGTGTGGGTTCGTCATTTTCTTTGCCACAGGCTGTAATCAGCAATGCGGCCATCAGCGGATAGAATAATTTTCGTAAGTTCATCGTCATGCCTTTTGTTTGATATTATTCCGGGCGCGGCATGCGCCGCGCACGGAATATCTATAATTAGTCTGCTTTGAAAGCGAATGATTTAATCACAAAATATTTGCCGGAAATAGCCCAGCCTTTTTCCCAGGGTTCGCAAGGTACTACGTTGCCGTTCTTCTTGGTAACCGACTCATACTTGCCGCGACCGTGAAGAGCGTCCACGTCGTCGCTGCTGAGCTGGATTGTAACCGACTTCTGTCCGGGCTCGATGGTCAGTATCGAGGGAGCGTTGGTGAAGTGTTCCTTCCATCCATTGTAGAGATAACGGAACTCAACCTGAATCTCTTCCTCATCAGGCACAACCTCATAAGGTTCGATATTCATCACCAGTGTGCCGGGCGCATTGATGTTCTCGGCCATCATCTGCCAGTAGGTACGACCGTTTTCCTCGTCATGGGTGATGCTGAGTTCAAGATTCGCCCAGTCGCCGTCGGGCGAGATGTCGTAGTCGCAGGTAAGGAAAATCTTGGCGGCATTGGGGTCTTCGTATTCCATCGAGGTGATGGTCATGTTGCAGCCGGAGAATGCCCATCCCGCACCATTGAGTTCATCGATATCTTCCTGTGAAATGTTCAGGGTGATGGTGCTCTGACCGGCCTCGGTCTCGATTATACCGCTGTTGCCGTTATCGCGAACGCCGGTGAACACAATGTTCCAGTCGCGGCGGTAGCGTGGCTGAAGCTGCCACCAGCCCTGGCTTGCATCCTGTTCGAAATGTATTGTAAGCTTGCCGGGAGCGGTGATTGCCTCGGAGAATGCCGCATACATGTCGGCATCTATTTCAGCTGCGACTTCGAGATTGTTCTCCCAGCCGCCGAGAGCGAAGTTGCCTTTCCAGAATTCATTTCCGTTCTTCTGCATGGTAACAGCCTCGCTTGCCACGATTATGTTGCTGTTCTGGATAAAGTTGATTTTTCCATCAACCATGGCGGCGGGTACAGTTGCGGTGAGTTCGGTTCCGTCGGCATTCACACTCCAGCCTTCGTATATAACGGCGCAGCCGGGGAATTCGATGCCGCTCACAAGGTTGAGCAGAGAGCCCTTGACAGTGATCTGCTGTCCGCCCACAAGATTGCGGTTGGGGGTAACCGAAGCGATTTCGATAGTAGGCACGGTGAACTCAGGCGAGCTGATGCGGTCGAGCGAGTGGAGTTCAAGAGTAATCACACCCGAACAAGTACCCACAGGCACAGTGGTCACAAGGCTCTTGCCATCGAGAGCGATGGTATAATTCTCTACTGCGATTTCGCCGGGGAAGTATACAGCCTTCACAAGCTGGAGATTCTCACCAAAGAGAGTAACCTCCTCGCCTTCCTGAAGTTCGGTCTTGCTGAGAGAGGTGACTTCGGCGGTACGAACCACAAATTCCTGTTCGGTGGTGTAGCTCCAGTCGGCACCGTCGCTGAAAGTGATTTTGCCGGTTTTGGCGGCCGCAGGCACTTTCAGACGCAGTTCATGACGTTCCTGAACGGTAAAGTCTTCGGTAGTCACTTCAGCATTGTTGCCGAATGTAACTGTTGCGATATTGTAGAGGTATTCACCGGTAACGACAATTTCATCGCCTGCGGTGAGTTCTTCCTTCTCGGCAGTAACGGTCTCAACGGTGATAGGCTCGGAGAAAGTAATAATCGAACGGGTTTCGATTTCCCTTCCACCCATCACCAGGCGAATCTTGCCGGGCACGGCTTCCTGAGGTACCGGACATACGATTTCAGTATCGCTTTTGCTTACGAAATCGGTAACTTCCACACCCACAGGGAATATAATCTTGTTTACTTTGCCAAGGCCTTCGCCAATGAACTTTATGGTTTCGCCACGGCTTGCAGGCGAGGGACCGAAGCTGTGCAGCTCGCTGCTGTAAGGATATTCGGGCGCATCGTCCTCACACGATTGCAAAGCCATGGAGGTTCCTACCACCGCGAGAGCCACGAGCAAGCAGTTTTTTATTTTATTTATGGTTTTCATGCTGTGATTTTATGCATTGGTTGCGGCACCGCCGCCATGAACGGCGGTGCCATTATAATGTGATAAGAATTAGTTGATGCGTACGATACGGAAGTTGTCCATCTTGATGTCGAGCGGGCCGGGGTTGTCGCAGGCACCGAACACCATTATGTTGAAATCGGTATATTTTGCGATATCGTCGATTGCAAGGTTGTCGACCGACTCTTCCTTGTCGTATTTGAACTCGGTGAGAGGAATGGTGATTGTACGCCATCCGCCGGTGGCGGCATCGGTCAGAGCACCGTTCTTGATATATGGTTTCCAGTGGCACTGCGGATAAGCATCATCGGGCGATATGTTTCCGGCCGGATTCCATGTCTGGAACCACATCAGCATCGGGCAATCGACCCATGTGCCGATATTGGCCTCGAACTTCACTGCAAGCTGCTCGTTGGTGCCCTGTGCGATAGGCGCATTGCCATGTGCACCTTCGGCGTAACCCCAGTAACCCCACATCAGGCTTTCGTTCCAGCCCCATGCGCTCAGTGCTGGAGCCTCGAAATGGAGGTAGTTTCCGGAAATCGCATCCGGTCCGGTGGTTACTGTTCCACGACCCCACGGCTGCACGTAACCATCATCGAAGTTGGTGAGCATACCGTTGGTATCAAGGAAGTTGAACTTGGTTTTAGTGGTTCCGTAGATGCTCTGGATGCTGATCGGGCCTTCAACAACTCCTTCAGGCACGACAACCGACATCGAAGTCTGGTTGAAAGCGGTGATTTCGGCCGGGCCGTTGGCTCCGGTGAAGAACACGGCGGGTTCGATGAAGTAGTTACCGGTAATCTCGATCACGTCGCCAGGCTTGGCGTACTCACAGCTGATTTCACGGATGAGCGGGTTTGGCACACGCACGCCGAAGGGGAAAGTCGACTTTTTGCCGCTGCTGGTGATAAGAGTGATGGTATTGGTGACCTCGGTGGGAATCACAGAGGGAACATCCACTATAATCGAATACGAGGTGATGAGAGTCGGGTTGAGCAGAGCCTTCACATCGTTGAACCAAAGTTCTTCAACGGCGCCGAGATCGCTGCCCATCAGCACAATCTGCTGGCCCATGAGAGCCTCCACCACCAGAGAGTCGGCGGCATTAGGATTGGTGACGCGGACATATTCGACCTTCGGAGTAGCGTCCTTGTCGCGCTCGGCATCGGTCTGGTCGCAGCTGGTAAGCGAGCTTATGCCGACAATCGACATAAATGCTGCCATCAGTATATATTTTGCTTTTTTCATTGCTGTATTGTCGGTTTAAGCTTATTCTTCGGTGAATTCATATTCCACGGGTGCATCGGCGAGCTGGGGCGATGCAGTCAGGCAGGCCTGTGGCACCGGCATAACCATGGAGTTGTTGCTCAGAGTAATATCGCTGGCATCGTACTGGCCGCCCTCGGCCTTGCCGGTAGCGAGCACATAGCCGCTGCGGTCGTTGCGAAGCGCCTCATCGCCCTGCCATACGTACATATAGTGGCGGTTCATGCCGTTGAGGTAGTTCACCGCAGCCTGCTGGTCGCGGTACCACCAGCGGAGAATGTCGAACCAGTTGTTGGCCTCGATGGCGAACTCGCGGCGACGCTCGGCGATAAGCTGTTCCCAGCTCATCGGAGCCTGATAGCCTGCGAGACCTGCACGGGCACGCACTGCGTTCACACGGTCGATGGCAGTCTGGTCGCTGGTGCTGTTTGCAGCACCCATCACAGCCTCGGCGTAGGTGAAGTAAACATCGGCCAGACGCATCAGATAGATGTTGTTGGGTGCGTCCTGCGAGCCGCCGATGCCACCGTCGACATCGGCCGAGTGGCCGAGCACATACTTCTTGATGTGGGCGAGCATTTCGTTTGATTCATCGCCACGGTCGGCATTGTAAATCTCGTAGGTATATCCACCCTTTGCCTTTTCGATGTTGGGATAGTAATAACCGTCGGTCATATACACCCACTTGGCGCGGAGGTCGGGCCGCCGGGCCCAGTGGGTGGATTTGACGGACGGGTATTGCTATCCCCACATCGTAAAGGGAAAGGGTGGG
>JAIDBM010000367.1 GCA_029056365.1 Muribaculaceae bacterium
TGTCTGTCCAGGTTCGAATCCTGGTAAGACTACTGAAAAGCGCGGAGCCGGAGGCTCTGCGCTTTTTTTTAATCTCATTGTATTATGGCAACACAAAACATCTCAGACCGCATTTTATCGTGGTTCGGACGCCCCCGCGTATGGGGTTTCTTTCTCTCCGTAGCCGTTATGGCCATCATAGCCATGTGGTTCTTCTATCCCGACAACATCGATGGCAACACCCTTCAGCAACCCGATATGGTGCAAGGCGCGGCCAACGGTCAGGAGGGCGTTGCCTTCGAACAGGCCACAGGCGAAAAAGCCCTGTGGACCAATTCACTCTTCGGCGGAATGCCCACATTCCAGATTTCGCCGTCATATCCGTCGAACGCTCTGTTCGAATGGCTCAACGACCTTTACGGACTATGGCTGCCTGCTCCGTCGAACCTGATGTTCATGATGATGTTCGGATTCTTTATCCTCATGTATGCCATGGACATGCGCTGGTATTATGCTCTGCTCGGCGCCATAGCATGGGCATTCTCAAGCTACTTTGTGATTATAATCGGAGCCGGACACATATGGAAATTCGTAGCGCTCAGCTATATACCGCCCACGATAGCCGGACTGGTGCTCTGCTACCGCAACCGCTATATTGCAGGAACGGCCATAACCGCACTCTTTGCCATGCTGCAGCTCAATGCCAACCATCCGCAGATGTCGTACTACTTCGCTTTTGTCATGGCGGGCATGGCCATAGCGTATCTGTGCAACGCTGTCAAGGAAAAGAAACTGCGCCAATGGCTGATTGCATCGGCCTGTGTGGCGGCCGCCGGAATACTTGCCGCAGGCGCCAACCTGCCCGCACTTTACAACACATATGAATATGCCCGCGAAACCGACCGTGGAGCAAGCGAGCTGACAGCTGCCGCAGGCCGGGACGAAAACACGCCATCGTCCGGAAAGGCTCCTACCGGAGGCATGGACTACAACCAGATTGTGGCATGGAGCTACACTCCGACGGAATCGTTGTCGCTGCTTGTGCCGAATATAAAAGGCGGCGCCACCTCGCGGCCTGTAGGCGGAGTGAACCAGGCCGTGACCTTGTCGGAAATCGAAGGCTCGGACAGCGGAATCAACCCGTACGACGCACAGGTATTGCAGATGCTGCCCCAATATTTCAACGACACCGAAGGCACCAACGGCCCGGTTTACATCGGTGCCGCCATCTGCATGCTGTTCCTGTTGGGATGCCTCATTGTCAGAGGGCCTATGAAATGGGCGCTGCTGATTCTCACCGTCTTCTCACTGCTGGCATCGTTCGGGCGCCATTTCGAGTGGTTCACCGACCTGCTGGTATACAACCTGCCGATGTACAACAAATTCCGCGCAGTGGAAAGCATTCTCGTAATCGCAGAATTCACAATGCCTCTGCTGGCAGTGCTTGGACTGCGCGAATTCTTCCTCGCCGACAAACCTCTGGAAAAATACCGCTGGCAGACAATCACGGCCATAGCCGTTCCGTTGGGAATATGCCTTATAGCAATGATTTTCCCAGGTATCGCCGGAGACGCAGTGACCCCGTATGAGAAAGAGGCACTCATTTCATACAACCAGCAAGGCTATATAAACGACTATGCCTCGCTTGTCGACAAAATCGAATCGCTCCGGTATGGTCTGGTAAGCAACGATGCATTTCGCTCTCTCATTTTCATCGGCCTTGCCGCAATCGCTCTGTTTGCCGCAGACAAAAACTGGCTCAAACGTAATCATGCAGTCGCAATCATTGCCGTGCTTGTGCTTGCCGACCTCTACTCCGTCGACCACCGCTATGTCGACAGCCGCAACTTCGTGCATGCCGGATTCCAGACCGCCGACCCGCTGGCGGCCGATGACATCGACCGCCAGATTCTGCAGGACAAAGACCTTTCGTATCGCGTTGCCGACTTCGACGACTTCGGCGGCGCACGGCGCAGCTACCACCACAAGATGATAGGCGGTTATCATGCCGCAAAACTCCGGAGGTACAACGACCTGATTGCCCGCAACCTTATAAGCTCGCCGCAGGTTCTCGACATGCTCAACACCAGGTATGTGATACTCAACGGCCAGGTATCGCGCAACAACTATGCACTCGGCAACGGATGGTTTGTGGGCGACATCGAATATGTCGATGGTGCCGACAACGAATTCGAACAACTGCAGCTGATCGACCCGGCCACAAAGGCTGTGGCCGACGCACGCTTCAAGGATATACTCGGAAAGGCCGAAGCGGTAAGTGAAAACGACTCCGTGGTTCTTTCGGCATACACCCCCAACCGCCTCACCTACGATGTAAACAGTGCCAACGGCGGTGTGGCCGTTTTCTCGGAAATCTACTTCCCCTGGGGATGGAAAGCAAGCATCGACGGCAAGCCGGCTGAACTCGGACGCGTGAACTATGTGCTGCGTGCCATGCGGGTTCCTGCCGGAAAACACAAGGTGGAAATGGTATTCGACCCCGATTCGCTCCATGTAACCGGCAACATCGCCTATGCATGCGTAACCCTGATATATCTGCTTGTCGCAGCATCCTTGTTCATGATTGTACGACCAGCCATAAGCACCGGCTCAAAGAGACGGTCCGACAATAAATGAAGTTGTTCAACTGGTATCTAAGATGGCGTCACAGTCATGGCTTCGGTGTACATTCTCCGTTCGCCTTCGACTTTCTATGCTCGGAGCTGCGCCCTCCGGGCGGATATGCCTATTACGGCTACGACATGCTGCCCCGGTCGGACAAATACAGTCCCGGCCTCCTGCGGCTGGTATTCCGCGTAATCCTGCGGCTGCGCCCGCACTCCGCAGACACCGGCTCAGCCGGCATCGACATACGCCGTACAGCATCGCTTGCCCGGCCACACATCCGCTTCGGCGAACAGCACCCCGAACTGATGATAATCGCAACCGATACCGACTGCGATACCGCCCGTTGCCGTATCGGAAACCGGCACATGCCGCACCTGATAATCCTTCCTCCATACACACAGGCGAAGACAGCTTTCTGGCAACACGCCCTGACACAAGCCGTAACAGGCATGTCGTTCGGCGGAAAACACAGTCGCGCACTTATATTCGTTGCCGATGCCAGGCTTCCGCGTCAGGATTTCGACATCACTTTCTGATACGCCGCCGATGTACCGCCATGACAGACATCAACACCGAATCACAATAAATTCCAAAATTCGCACAAAAAAACATCGAAAAAATTTGCGTATGTAAAATAATTAAACTAATTTTGCAGCGCAAATCCCCGAAAGGGGTGATATAAACACTGCTTCAATAGCTCAGTCGGTTAGAGCATCTGACTGTTAATCAGAGGGTCGTTGGTTCGAGTCCATCTTGAAGCGCTTCATTTTCGCTTTTTGTTTATATCTTATGCTTCAATAGCTCAGTCGGTTAGAGCATCTGACTGTTAATCAGAGGGTCGTTGGTTCGAGTCCATCTTGAAGCGCT
>JAIDBM010000368.1 GCA_029056365.1 Muribaculaceae bacterium
GAGCCGTATAGCATTTTCCGGTGGGCGTGTTTCGAGCTTTTTCACGCATGAACCGATATGGAGAATTCCCCATTGCCTTTATTATTCGCCTCTTTCGAACGCATCGATATAACTGCCGGGAGTGATATTTATTATCCTTACTCCTTTTTTGTCGGCAAAGCGGCGCACGTTGAAATAGCTTTTGAATGCAACGTGAAAGCTGTACAGAATCTGATGAAGCCGATAGTTTGTGTATTCGCTGCGTATGCGGTTTTCTTCTTTTTTGTCTTCTTTATAGAAATGTGGCTGAACCGACACAACTTCGTTGTTGTCGTTAACCCAGATGCTTCGGAGCCAGGAGTGGTCGGCTCCGGCAATGCTGATGTTTTTGTATCCGAGCCATATGGCGCACATCAGAGCCGGGATAAGTACGTTGCGCGGACGTGGCATGCCGAGTCTGAGGTTATAGCAGGCATGTTCGAAGAATGCGGGACCTTCCAGACCGATGAAGTTGAATGTTTCAATACGAATGTTCGGGTTGTCGACAAGCGATTTTGCTGTTTTACGGTATTGTCGCGGTACAAGCAGTGTCATCGACCAGCCTACTGACGAGAATGCCGAGTATAGCTTTTTTACGTTGGAATCGGAAGTTTTTGTAAAGAAGTGCGGATCGGCCAGAATATAATATCGGGGATGCAAGGAAGTGAATTCGGGAGCGTTGGCCGCGAAGTTTACCGCCATGCATGTCGACGAGGCAAGCTCGTGGCCGTGCTCGCGTATGGTGTCGGCCAGCGACGGACCGTTGGCAAGAATCGTGATGGAGTCGTGGCATTGGCCGGACTGCTCCCTGATGCTCACCGGACGTGATTGCAGCACAATCTTCACAAGGCTTTTGGCCATCAGAGCGAGTCGGTAGGGAAATTCAGAGGCTTTCATCGTTGTAGATGTGGGTTGTGAGGTATCGGCAAACCGGGGTGGGGGTGAACCCGAACTCGTCCTGCAGACGCCTTGAACTGAATGTGAGAGTATTGGTCAGAGTGTTGTACAGCGCGGAATTATATCTCCATCTTGCCCAGCGTTCTCCAATAGTGAATATACGTTTCTGGTCGAGGCGGAATGCAAGAGCTTCGGCCAGTTCGCTGTAGCTCGGATCTGCCCCGTCGGTTACAATCAAAGTCTTGCCGGAATTCATGCAGCATGAGGCCGCGAGGGCTATATCGCTTGCATGTACTACACTCAGGTGTTCTTCCACTCCTTTTATATGAAAGAATGTGCCCCTGTGGATTTTGTTTACCATTTCACGCGGCAGACCGGTCATTCCTGTGCCGATAATGTGTGGGCAGCGCAATATTGTGGGCGCTATGTTTCTTTGCCGGCATGCCCGGATGAAATTATCCTCAAGGCGCAGAATGCTGTGCCGGGGCAATATGGCTGTGTTTTCATCGTGCCCGGTGCCGGAGGCCGCGTTGTATACATCGGTGCCGGATACCATGACGGCTGTTTTGAAATCAGAATCCAGGCGCTCGGTGATTGTGTAGTCGGGAAACTGCCTCTCGAAGTACGGTCTTACGAACGGAGCCATAGGCGAGTATAGCAGAAACAAGGGGAGATTGTTCATTTGAAGTATTCTTTAAAAAGTCGGATGTATCGTGGTATCAGGGATACCGCACTTACGTCATAGCCATGAGAACGGAGGCTTTTGAGACGTTCGCGTGGATTGGTCCACAGCCGACTGCGCCACGAGCCGCTCATTCCGCCTGTGCTCATTTCGGCAAAATCAATGTCAAGCATCATACCTTGCAGATTCCGGTTGCTGAAGATTCGGACGAACATGTCGAAGTCGGCTGCTGTGACGTAGTCGCAGTTGTACGGGCCTGCAAGCATGAGTGCCTGTCGGCGCATATACAGCGAAGGATGAGGTGGAGCGAAGCCGTGTTTGAGATTGTTTATATCATAGTTGTCGGTGCGGTATCGGCGTACGGTTTTGCCCTCGGCGTTTGAAAAGTATACATGTCCGTAGGTGTAGTCGGCTTCGGGGTTGTTCATGAAGGCCGAGGCAATGTCGGAAATTACGTGTGGTGATGCAAGGCGGTCGTTGCCGTTGAGAATTCCGATTATATCTCCGCTGCAGTTCGCTATGCCCCGGTTTATCGCATCGTATACACCGCGTGCGGCAGAGTGGATTGTCTGCCGGTATATTCCGTCATGTTCGCCTGACAACTGGCTGATGCTCCCCGAACCGTCCACTATGATATGTTCTATCGGGCGCCAGCTCTGGGAGTCGACACTTTCGATGGTGCGTCTGAGGGCCGCGCCGTCATTCAGAGTAGGGGTGATTATGCTTATGAGCGGTTTACGGGTGTCCATGTTGAGTTCAGTTACTGAGCCGGTAGCATATAAGGAGTCCGACGGCAAGTATTATGGCACAGACCGATGTCCATATATACAGACTGCGTCTGCGCCAGGCCGTAAGAATGCAGAAGCTGATTGCCGGAGCGGCCAATGGAATGAACATCAGGCAATAGCGCGACACGCTGCCGCTCCAGTTGAATGCCACTGCCGCGTATAGCAGAACACCCCATGCGAGCAGCCGATTGACGGGTGCAGGCCCTTTTTTTGCCTGAAACAAAATGTAATAGCCCAGAATTATGCCGGCCAGATACCCGGGAAACGATATGTGGGCGTAAAGCTGGCTCGGTCCGTATATCATGTCGCGGGTGAAATTCCACGGAAAGGGAATCAGGAACTGGCATAACATTGTTACCGGAAGCCACAAAAGCCGCATCCACGGCATCTGTTCGTCAAGATTGCCGGTAATGGAGTATATCAGTTCAGTGCGGGAGTTGTCGACGATGAATGTTGTCACCCTGTCGGGGTGGGTTGCTCTTGGTCCGTTCAGAACCGAGAACACGGTGTCGTATTGTTCATGGGTGGGCAGCATCATTACGGCGGTATATATAATGGCTGAGAAAGCGCATAACATAATCAGGACGGGCCAAAGACGCCGTTTGCCTGAAAGAAGTATTATGAATCCCGGAACCATGAGCGGTATAAGCTGGTGCCGCACCAGAGCAATCATAAGCAAGGCGCCAAGGCAGCCGATCGCGGGCAAGCGTTCAGGCTGTGAATTGTGACGCATGCGGTACAGCAGATTTGTGATACAGGCGAATATGAGCTGAACCAGTGCGTCCTTGATAAATATCGTGCCGGTTACCATGAAGTAGCAGTTTGCGGCCAGAACACACATGCCGCACAGCGGAGCCGCCAGTCCGTGGCCGGGACAACATCTGCGGGTAATGCTTCCGCATAATATAATGGTGAGCAGCACACACAGCATGTTGAATCCGAGCAGGAACGCCAGCGACGGGCCGAACGGCCAGCATAGCAAGGCCATCAGATAGGGATAGCCGGAAGTCGGTTGAAGCATATGCCGGGAAATCTGTCGGTGCGCAGGTCTTCGATATTGCTCATTGTGAGAAATTCCCAGT
>JAIDBM010000037.1 GCA_029056365.1 Muribaculaceae bacterium
ATGCGGTTGCATTGTGACCGAAACAAGCGGACGCAGATGCACGGCGATTGGCCGAGGCGAATGTAACTTTTGCCACGTTCATCAGGTCTAAAAATCCGGTAGAAAGCCATTTGCGGTAAAATTATCGGGGAACGGGGTCTTACAGCATGGAGTGATGCGCTTTGGCTTGTTTTTCGAAGCGAGTATCAGAGGCACATTCTCTACGGTGGTGTTGCTGGTGTCGAGTCCGAGGGCATCGGTGGTGTCGAGTCCGATGCGGCGCAGGCGTTCATAGAGGGTCATGATGCGGCGTTCCGAAGGCAGGCAGTCGCTCGATGGCGAGAACACGCGGTGAATCACCGTGAAGCGGAAATCGCCGGGAATGTTCCGGGAGCGCAGCGACGGATATTCCGACAGCAGGTCGAGTTTTCCGGCGGCCACGAGGTCTTCCACCACCTGGCGCAGATACAGGGTCACACGGGGTTCCACTCTGAAGCCTATGCGCATGCCAATGCTGAATATCTTGCCCTCAAGCAGTTCGGAGGCGGAGTATTCCAGTGTGTAAGGTTCGTCGGTGTATTCCACTCTGAGAAAGAAATAGTGGTCGGCCCGCTTTGGCTGTTTGTTTATAATACTGTAAATGATTTTGCTTTCGATTTCCGACTCGCTTTGCGAATGGCTTATATACACAAGGTTCGAGGCGTATTTGGCTATTTCGCGGTCGGCGCTTATGCCGGCGATGGTGTCGATTTTATCAGAAATCCGGCTGAAAGTGAAATAACGGCTCCGGATGCGGCTCGCCTGTTTCCAGCTTATAACAATGGCGGCCATTCCGCCTGCGATAAGCAGGGTATACCAGCCTCCGTGCATGAATTTAAACAGATTAGCGCACAGAAACACACCTTCTATGATTACGAACAGAACAAGAAACGCAGCCACGGCAAGGCGTCCTGTGCCGTGTTGCCGGAGCCATATCGCCAGCAGAACGGTGGTTACAAGCATGGTTATGGTTATGGCGAGTCCGTAGGCGCCCTCCATGTGGGCTGAGGTCTGGAAAATGGCCACGGTAAGAATGCATCCGGCATAAAGAAATATGTTTACCGACGGAATATATAGCTGCCCCTTTACCGACGACGGATATTTGATGCGCAGTCTTGGCCAGAAGTCAATGTTCATGGCTTCGGAAAAAATGGTGAACGAGCCGCTTATCAGGGCCTGCGAGGCTATGATTGAGGCTATGGTGCTCATTATTATGCCGGGCAGCAGCCACCAGTGCGGCATTATTGCATAGAACGGATTCACCTCCGGACCGATGTGGCCCCGATGTGCAATAATCCACGAACCCTGGCCGAGGTAGTTCAGAATCAGCATCAGTTTCACGAACAGCCATGCCACGCTTATGTTTCGGCGTCCGCAGTGGCCGAGGTCGCTGTACAGGGCTTCCGCGCCGGTGGTGCACAGAAACACAGCGCCTAAAATCAGCCACCACCCGGGGTAGTCGACAAGCACCTTTACAGCATACCACGGATTGAATGCCTTGAAGATTTCGGGAGCATGGCCCAGATTCGCGGCCCCCAGCACCCCTAACATCACAAACCACGCCAGCATGGCGGGGCCGAACATGCGTCCGATCGACGAGGTGCCCTGGCTCTGGGCAATAAATATAAGCGTAATCACCACCATGGCCAGAGGAATCACCGGCGGGTGGGGCATTATGGCCTGCAGGCCCTCGACCGATGTTGTAACGGTTATGGCCGGAGTGATTACGCCGTCGGCCACAAGTGTGCTCGCGCCTATTGCCGCCAGAACATACAGCCACTTTTTGCCACCCTTCCTCACCAGCGAGTACAGGGCAAGAATGCCGCCCTCGCCCTTGTTGTCGGCACGCAGGGCTATGAGCACATATTTTATAGTGGTCTGCAGGGTGAGAGTCCATATCACAAGCGACACGGCTCCGATAATATAGTCGGGTCCGTAGTCCGGAGTGGCGGCGCATATCGCCTTCATCACATAAAGCGGCGAAGTGCCTATATCGCCGAACACAATGCCGAAAGTAACCAGCAGACCGAGCGCGGATAGTTTTTTCAGATTTGTTTCCATAGGGCAGGTTCTTGGATTTCAAACAAGCTGCATGGCCAGGGAGTTTTTTACGCGCTCATATTTTTTTTGTGTATTGATTTGATTGTTACGGATTATTTGCTAATTTTGCAGAGTATAATCACGTTTGCGCATAGCATTCGGAAAAATTCCTTTTAATAAACATATATGAAACATCCTACTCTCATTGCGGCCATGCTGCTTGCCGTTACGGCACAGTACGGTATGGCCCGCACGACAGTGACGGTGAACGGCGACCCCGAGGCGGTGTTCGACGTCACCGACGGTCTGGTTATCGATTTCGCATCGCAGGCCGGTTCGCTGGTGGTGAAGGACGATTACGGCAAGCAGACCGCATTCGCCATCACCGACAACACTGTGCTTGCATTCAACACCGTTTCAGGTGTGTCCGATGCAATATCTTCGGCATCTGCGGTGGCATTGCGGCAGAATCCGGTTGACTCGTTCCTTGAATTCACATCCTCGCCTGCACAGGCCTGCCGCCTTTCAGTGATTTCGCTTCAGGGAGCGCTCCTCCTAAGCCACGACGGCTGGCAGGGAGAAAGTGTTGACGTAAGCACGCTTTCACCCGGACTTTATATCGTAAACTTCAACAACCAAAGCATCAAATTCTACAAGAAATGAAAAAATATATACTCGCTCTCGCTGCCGTTGCAGGCATGGCATTCAACATGACGGCCCAAGAAGACGGACCCAACCGCATGCTTGTGTTCGACAACAACGACCAGTACAAGGGCTTCAAGCTCGAAAACGTAAAGACCGTGGAGTTCGCCACAGTCGAAGGCGAGATTGCCGCCAATCTCGAGCTTCTGTCGTCGAGCATGACCTCGCTCAAGGTAAACGCAATCCGTACGCCCGGCTGCAGCTCGTTCATGGCAACTGTGATTCCCGGTGTGATTGCACGCCAGATTGAGTCGATGCCCCAGTCGGCCGGCTCGTATATGGAATACTACAAGGCCGGAACCTACACCGAGGACTTTGCTCCCGGCGAAGTAAACGGACTCGAACTCGACTATGGCACCGAATACGCCTTCGTGAGCCTCGGCATCGACATGTACGGCGTGTACGGCGACTTCCGTGCTGTATATTTCACCACCGAAAACGCGCCGGTGCTCGGCAATCCCAAAGTAGATGTGCAGGTAACAGGCACTGGTCTGACAACACTCGACCTTACT
>JAIDBM010000038.1 GCA_029056365.1 Muribaculaceae bacterium
CTTCCTTTTTGTTTCTGGCAACTTTCTCGCGGGAATACAGATTGTTGATGTCGGACCAGTCGGTTACAATCATACCATCCCACTGCAGGTCGTTCTTAAGCCAGCCTGTGAGCAGCCGCTTGTTGGCGTGGGTGGGAACTCCATTGATACTTGCGGAATTAACCATTATCGAGAGAGCGCCGGCCTCGATACAATCCTTGAAAGGCGCAAAATGCTTCTCGCGAAGGTCAGCCTCACTTACATAAGCAGGGGTGCGGTCTTTGCCGCTGAATGGCATTGAGTAGGCCATATAGTGCTTTACCGAAGCTGCAATTTTGTCTTTGCCGATATGATTGGGGTCAGAGCCCTGGAATCCGCGAATCTGAGCGGCGCCCATGGTGCCGCTCAGGTGAGGATCTTCGCCGAAGTTTTCCCATACGCGTGGCCATGTGGCAATCCTGACGAGGTCGACTGTTGGCGAATATGTCCACGGGCAAGCCGAGGCCTTTGTCTCGTATGCGGTGATTGACGCAGCTTCTTCCGCCAGCGCGGGATTGAAGGTAGCCGCTACCGAAATGTTCTGAGGAAAGAGAGTGCCACCGGTACTATAGGTAACACCATGATTTTGGTCAAGGCCATAAATGCAGGGAATGCCGATTTCGCGCATCGACACTTCCTGAATCTTGCCTATCACTTCATTCCACTGTTTTGGTGTGAGGGAGTGCTGAGGTGCGTTAAGAATAGAGCCGACCTTATATTTGCATACTATTGAGTCGAGCATACCGGGGTGATATACCAGTTGCCCGTCAGGGCCGATATGGCAAATCAGGTCAATGGCCAGTTCGGTCATTTGCCCGATTTTTTCATCGAGGGTCATGCGGGCGAGAGTTGCCTCTACCTTTTTTTCGAGTTCGTTGTCGCGGGGGATGGCAGGTTTGGCAGCAGTTGCCGGAGCAATTGCTGCCAAAGATAGCGCTGCCGCCGCAAATATGCGGGGATAATTCATAATACTTATCGTTTAATTGTGTTTATGCTGTTCTGTGGAACAAAGAGCTTGTTGGTGGATGTGGTGCTTGCCGCCGCTTCGACAGAGAGTTTATGCCGTATGTCGCGGCTGGATGCACCAATCAGCAAGTCGTATTTGCCTGCGTCAGTTACCCAGGCCGATGCTTCCTGATCGAAGCTGGCGAGGTCGGCTGCAGCAAAAGACAACTCTACAGTTGCCGTTTCGCCCGGCTGAAGCTCAGCTGTTTTTGCGAAGGCTTTAAGTTCCTTCGACGGTTTGTTCTTTGCCTTGGCCTCCGGGGCTGCGGCATAGAGTTGAACAACTTCCTTGCCCGGGTACGAGCCGCTGTTGCGGACATCGACCTTAACGGTATATTTGTTGCCGTCGAACGACACCATGGGATTGGCATAATCGAATGTGGTATATGCAAGGCCGAATCCGAACGGATAGCTCACCGGCTTGTCGAAGCTGTCGAAATAGCGATAGCCTACATAGATATCCTCCTCATAGGGAGTAAAGTGATAGTTGCGTACGGGATTGTCCACTTTGTCATCGTTTCCTCCAATCCGGATTTCCTCGTCGATGTCCTGCGGGAAGTTTGCCGATGACGCATGGTCGGCGTATGCAAGCGGGAAGGTCATTGAAAGTTTGCCCGAAGGATATGACTTGCCTGAAAGCACATCGGCCACACTGTTGCCGCCTTCCTGACCGCCCTGCCATGCGCAGAGAATGGCATCGGGAAGATTCTTCCATGACGCGGTCTCGATTACTCCGCCTATATTCATGATCGCTACCACCTTCTTGCCTTTGGCATGAAATGCCTTGACAACATCGGCGAGCAGTTTTTTGTTGGTCGCCGAAAGGGTGAAGTCATCGGTCTTGCGGTCGAGGAATTCGCCGGAATTGCGTCCTATGGCAACGATGGCTATGTCGGCCTCGGCGGCATGTATGGCCAGCTCGGCGGCGGTGAAGGTGATTTCTTCCGGGCGCGGAGTCGGCAGGAACATGCTGTACTTGCCATCTTTGGGTTTGTTGCGCTCGTTTTCCGCCATGATATGAGCCGCATAGCGTCCGACAAGGGAGGTGTCGGCCAACTGGTATCCGGCGTTTTCAAGCCCATCCACAAGCGACACCGTATAGGCACGGTTGACATTGCCGCTGCCGGTGCCTCCGGGAATCCAGTCATAGGCCGAGCAGCCGTAAAGGGCTATCTTCTTTGTCGAGGGTGAGAGCGGGAGTGTCTGTTTTTCGTTTTTGAGGAGCACCATGCCTTCGGTAGCGCTCCGACGGGTTATCCGGGCGTGGGCCGCAAGGTCGGGCCTATTCGACGGGGTGTGGCCTTTGAAGCGGGGCGTGCGCATGATAAGCTCCAGTATCCGGCGCACATTGCGGTCGACTATGGCCTGGTCGAGAGTTCCGTTCTTAAGACCTTCGACAATCGCCTGAAATTGTTTGTCGGTACCGGGCTGCAGCATGTCGTTGCCGGCTGTCATCTGGGCTTTGACATCGCTTCCGCCGAACCAGTCGGTCATCACCATGCCGTCGAATCCCCATTCGTCG
This sequence comes from Muribaculaceae bacterium, assembly GCA_029056365.1. GTDB lineage: Bacteria > Bacteroidota > Bacteroidia > Bacteroidales > Muribaculaceae > CAG-873. The sequence goes on from JAIDBM010000038.1 coordinate 2,546, forward strand.
CGGAGCAGGGTCTGCAACAGTTCCTCGCTTTCAGAGGTGTAGGTGCCGTTCAGACGGTTGTATGACGACATCACAGTCCATGGCGCGGAATTTCTGACGGCGCGTTCAAAACCTTTGAGATAGATTTCACGGAGAGCACGCTGGCTCACCTGCGCGTCATTGCCCATGCGGTTTGTCTCCTGACTGTTTACAGCGAAGTGTTTTACCGAAGTTCCCACTCCGTTGCTCTGCACACCTCTTACATAGGCGGCGGCAATGTCGCCGGCCACCACCGGGTCTTCCGAGTAATACTCGAAATTACGGCCGCACAGAGGATTGCGATGGATATTGAGTGCCGGAGCCAGAAGCACGTCGGCGCCATATTCAAGTGCCTCGTTGCCGATGGCCGCGCCTACCCTGCTGACCAGTGTCGTGTCCCATGTGCAGGCCAGCAATGTGCCTATGGGGAAATGAGTGCAGTAATATGTAGCCGAGTCGCCTTCGCGTACAGGGCTTATTCGCAGACCGGCAGGACCATCGGCAAGAACAATGGCCGGAATGCCCAGACGCGGAATGGGATATGTAGTGCCTGCTGCACCCGGAACTATGTTGCGGGTTTCGCCCACAACGGCGCTGTCGCCGTCGAAACCGGCCATGCCGGTGCCGACAATCAGATGCGCCTTCTCTTCCGGAGTCATGGCGGCAATCACTTCTTCGACAGGGGCCTTGCCCAGCTGCGGAGTCTTG
>JAIDBM010000039.1 GCA_029056365.1 Muribaculaceae bacterium
GTTACGGCCAGCGCCGGAACCAGGTCGGGATTCTGACACAGGTCCAGTTCAAGGCGTCCCCACAGGTCGGGTGTGGCCGAAAGCTGCAGCGGGGGTGTTCCGGCATCATCGCCTTCGCATTCATAGTCGTCGGGTTCGAAATCGCTCAGCACACCCAGGCGCGGCATTATGTCCACAAGGCAGCGGTCGCCCTGAAGGTCGTCGGCATGAAGTCCGGGCAGGTATATCCAGCCGGCTGTGAGGGCTGCGGTCTCATACCAGTATGAGGCGGCGCTCCAGTCGCGTTCCGGCGGATTGTTATCGGCAGCAGAGTAAGTTCCGGGGGCGATTTCCAGGTCATATCGGTCGATGTCGACCGTAATCCCGCGCCGACGCATCATTCCGGCAGTCATTTTTATATACGGCATGCTCACGGCTTCGCCTTCAAGACGCAGCCGCAGCGTCGACTCAAGCATGGGCGCCACAAGCATAAGGGCCGTGACGTATTGCGACGACACGGTAGGGTCGACTGGAATGGACCCTCCGGCAAGGCGGCGGCCTCTGATTCTCAGCGGAGCGTATCCGTCTTCGTCCAGACAGTCTACTACCGCTCCGAGCTGGCGCAGCGCATCGATGAGTATGGCCATAGGCCGCCTCCGCAGGGAATCGTTGCCTGTAAAGGTGACATCGGTTCCTTCGGTTGCGGCAAACAGGGCTGTGAGCAGACGCAGTGCCGTGCCGCTGCCGCCCAGATCAAGCGTAGTGCCCGCGCTGCGTTCCGAAGTGTTGCCGTACACCTCAAGGGCACGGCAGAGTGCGGCTATATCGGCGCAAGGGTTTTCAATGTCGCACGTCGCACAGCCCGCAATGGCATCGATTATCAGCTTGCGGGCCATATAAGATTTACTCTGAGGAAGCTCGAGTGTCACTTCCGGCAATTCTTCGGGGGGGTATATTCTGTAGTCCATTCCAAAGGTGAATTGAGAGTTTCATACAAGTGCGCACGGCAGTTGTGGTTGCCGTGCGCCATATCGGTTTGCGATTCCGGTGCCTTATGCCATTACGGCAGTTCTGACCTCGGCCACCGCATCGCGTATTTTGCCAAGTGCCTCGGCCAGCACACTGCGCGGTGTGCCAATGTTCAGACGAGCGAATCCTTCGCCCTGGCGTCCGAACATGGTGCCGTCGTTCAGTGCTATGTGGGCATGGTCGAGAAGCATGTCCATCAGCTGCTGCTGCGACAGGCCGAGACCACGGAAGTCGACCCACAGCAGGAACGAGGCCTGGGGTTCGACAATGGTTACACCGGGAACCTCGCGAGCGAGGAAATCGCGGGTGAATTCAATATTTTCCTGCACATATTCAAGCATCTGGTCGAGCCATTCCTCGCCGTTGCGGTAGGCGGCCTCTGCACCGATGGTCGAAATCATTGGGGGAGCGCTGAATTCGTTCACTTCGAGCCAGTGATAGAAATCGCGTCGGAGTTCGGGGTTCTTCACCACCATCCAGGAACTTACCAGACCGGGAATGTTGAATGTCTTCGAGGGCGCTCCGAGAGTCACCGACACCGCCGCGGCATCGTCGGACACTGCGGCAAACGGAATATGACGGCGGCCGCAAAGCATCAGGTCGCCATGTATCTCGTCGCTCACCACCACAACACCGGCGGCGCGGCATATGCGGGCCACTTCACGCAGGGTGTCAGCATCCCACTGAATGCCTATGGGATTGTGGGGGTTGCACAGAATCATCATTTTGGGTTTCTCGGAGGCCACCAGGTCGGCAAGGCCTTCAAGGTCCATGCGGTATGTGCCGTTGTCGGCAATGAGGGGGTTCTCGATCAGCCGTCGTCCGTTGCCTTCGATAACCATCTTGAACGGATGGTACACCGGCGGCTGGATAAGTATGCCGTCGCCTTTCTGAGTAAAGAAATTCACGGCGAGTCCGATGCCTTTCACCACTCCGGGCACAAAGGCCATTTCCTCGCGGCAGAGTTCGAAGCCGTGCCGGTGGCGCTGCCAGTCGATAATGGAATTCCAGTACGAATCGGGGCAGAACGAATAGCCCAGCACCGGATGTTTCAGACGCTGTATCAGAGCGTCGGTGATTTCTGGACAGACCGCGAAATCGAGGTCGGCGATCCACAGAGGCGTAACATCGTGGCGGCCGAATATAATATCGAGCTGCTCGATTTTGGTAGCGCCTGTGCCCTGCCGGTCGATAATGCTGTCGAAGTCGTAGATTCTCTTTTTCATGGTATGCTAATATTTACGTGTGATGATAAAGTCGAAGAGCTCAGCCAGCAGTTGTCGGGCTCTGGACTCGGGGAAGCGGCCGAGCAGCTCCATGGCCTCGTCGCGCAGACGGTTCATGCACTGATAGCAGTAGTCGATTCCGCCGTTATCCCGGGCATATTTCATGAGTATGGAGATTTCCGGTTCGGAAAGTTCTTCTTTTCTCGACAACTCCACCATTTCATCGTGACACGGGGCATCGGCCCGGAGCAACACACTCAGCAGCGGCAGGGTTATTTTTCCCTCACGGAGGTCGTTGCCTGTGGGTTTGCCTACCAGATCCGAATCGTAATAGTCGAAAATATCGTCGCGCATCTGAAAACAGAGTCCGAGGAGCTCGGCAAAGCGGGCAAGACATTCAAGACGTTCGTCGTCGATGCCCGAGGCATAGCAGCCCATTTTGGCGCAAGCCACGAAAAGCGAGGCTGTCTTGTAGTTTATTATCTTGAAATAGGCATCCTCGGTAAGAGTGTGGTAACGGGCATTGAATATCTGGTCGATTTCGCCCAGCGAGAGCAGTTTTCCCAGATGGCACAGCGAGTCGATGATGCGTATGTCGCCGGTGGCAATGGCCTGCTGCATAGCCGACGATACGAAAAAGTCGCCCACAAGCACGGCGATATGATTGTCCCATACCGAATTGATAGTCGGTCGGTTGCGGCGGGTCTTGGCTTCGTCGACCACATCATCGTGTATAAGCGATGCGTTGTGGAGCAGCTCAACGGCGGCCGCAGCCGAGAGCACCGATTCGGAAACCGGCCCGAACAGCCTGGCGCTGAGCATCACTATTATCGGACGTATCAGTTTGCCTTTGCTCTGCAGATAATTCTCGATTACCTGGTTCATAAGCTCGTTCGATGAACTGAGCTGCTCTGAAATGAGTTGTTTCAGACGTGCCAGCTCCGGGGCTATCTCGTTTTGTATGGCTTCAAGTGTGGACATATTTCAGTTTGATAGCACAAAATTAGTAATTTCCCGCGAAAAAAACACCCTAATGCAGGCTTAAACCTGAGATTATTTTGTAAATTTGAACAAATTTTTCACTCCATGACCGATCGACGACTATTTCTACTTGATGCCTACGCACTGATATACCGTGCCTATTACGCGCTTATGCGCTCGCCGCGCAACAGCGCCTTAGGCTTTAATACCGCCGCCATTTTCGGCTTCTGCAACTCTCTCGACGAAATTCTGCGTAAAGAAAAACCCGACTATATCGCCGTGTGCTTCGACCCGCCCGGCGGCAAGACTTTCCGCCACGAGGAATATCCCGAATACAAGGCCGGACGCGACAAACAGCCCGAAGACATTACCCTGAGCGTGCCCTGGATAAAACAACTGCTCGAGGCGTATCGCATTCCTGCCATCGAAATGGAGCGCTACGAGGCCGACGATGTAATCGGAACTCTTGCCCGGAGAGCCGAAGCGGAGGGTTTCACAACCTTCATGATGACTCCCGACAAGGATTACGGCCAGCTGGTCGACGAGCATACTTTCATGTACCGTCCGCCCACAGGCGGCAAGGGGTTTGAGATTCGCGGGCCCAAAGAGGTGTGCGAACGATATGGCATTGAATCGCCACGCCAGGTAATCGACATGCTTGCCCTTGAAGGCGACTCGGCCGACAATATTCCGGGCTGCCCGGGCGTGGGTGAGAAAACTGCCGCCAAACTGATTGCCGAGTGGGGTTCGGTAGAGAACATGATTGAACACGCATCGGAAATAAAAGGCGCCACCGGCAGGAAAATTGCGGAAAACGCCAGCCAGATTCTGTTCTCGAAACGTCTTGCAACCATTTGCACCGATGTTCCGCTTGAAATAGGTCTGGAGGATCTTAGGCGCCGCGAACCTGATGTTCCGGCCCTGCTGGAGCTTTTCGGCAAGCTCGATTTCCGCACTCTGGCAAGCCGTCTGCGCAACTCCGACTCACAGGCCGACACAAGCTCCGACAGCTCCCGGGCCACCGACAACAGCGAAGCCGACATGGGTCTGTTCGGTATACCGGCCGATGATGCCGAGACTCCGGTTCAGACTGCCGAGGCCCCCGGGAACTTTGACACTCTATGGAACGTTCAGGTAATAAGCGAGGCTGTTGCATCGGCCTGCGAGTGTGCCTTCGCGGCCGTACTGCCTCTTTGCTCGGGCGACGAGGCCATGACGGCCCGGTGGCACGGAGTGGCACTGGCCTACGGCAAACGCACGGTGTATGTGACACTGCCGCAGTTCGAGTCGGAACGCCGCGAGATACTCGACATTCTTGTGCCGCTGTGGAACCGCCCCGGCACTACTGTGATAAGCGACAACGTGAAGCGCGACTGCGTGCTGCTGCAACGACACGGCATTTCGTTCAAAGCCGATTATTTCGATACTTCGCTGGCCCACTATCTCATTGCGCCGGAAAGTCGGCATGATTTGCCTGAACTCGCCCATTCGTATCTGTCTTACGATACCGTCGACTATAGCCTAACCGCCACAGAACGCCAGAAACTGTATGCCTCGCCCGGCGAACAGGCCATTAAGGCCCGTTGCCAGTCGGCTACAGCGGCCCTGGCTCTGCGCACGCCTCTGCTTGACGAAATCGACAGTCTGCAGCTGCGCGGTCTGCTCGACGACATCGAGCTGCCTTTCGCCATGGTTCTTGCCTCGATGGAGCTGGCGGGTGTGCGCATCGACTCGAATATGCTTGGCGCGATGTCGCGTAAACTTACATCGCGTCTGGGCGAAATCGAGGCTTCTGTGTTCGAATTGGCCGGTCATGCTTTCAACATAGGTTCTCCGGCCCAGGTAGGCGAAGTGCTTTTCGGCGAACTCAACATCGACCCCAAGGCCAAACGGACAAAACGCGGGGCCTGGAGCACTACCGAAGAGGTGCTGGAGAAGTACAGCAAGTCGAACCCGATTGTACAGCTTATTCTCGACTACAGGGGAGTGAAGAAACTCCTCGCCACTTACATCGATGCGCTTCCTCGCCTTGTGAATCCGGCCACAGGCAAAATCCACACCACATTCAACCAGACCGGCACAGCCACCGGACGCATTTCATCGAACAATCCGAATCTGCAGAATATTCCGGTACGCACCGATGCCGGCCGCGAAATCCGGCGTGCCTTCGTGCCCGACGAGGGTCACCTGATGATGGCTGCCGACTATTCGCAGATCGAACTCCGCCTGATGGCCCATATAAGCGGCGATGAGTCCATGACCGAGGCTTTCCTCAGCGGTGAGGACATACACCGCGCCACAGCGGCGAAGATTTTCCACGAGCCGCTTTCCGAGGTTACCGATGCCCAGCGCCGTGCCGCCAAGACGGCCAATTTCGGCATAATCTACGGCATTTCGGCTTTCGGACTGTCGGAACGTCTCGGCATTCCGCGCGGCGAAGCCAAGGAGCTTATCGAGGGTTACCTCAACACGTATCCCGGTGTACGGCGCTATATGGATGAGGCGGTGGAGAACGCCCGCCACAACGAGGCTGTGACTACTCTGATGGGGCGCCGCCGTCTGCTGCCTGAAATCAATTCCCGCAACGCTGTAGTGCGCGGATATGCCGAACGGAATGCCATAAATGCCCCGCTGCAGGGTTCTGCGGCCGATATAATCAAGAAAGCCATGATTGCCATAGCCCGGCGCCTTGATGCCGAAGGTTTCAGGTCGAAGATGATTCTTCAGGTGCACGACGAACTTGTGTTCGATGTGGTGCCGGAGGAGCTCGACCGGCTTAAAGCCATGGTGGTGGATGAGATGCAGGGCGCCTTCACGGGCCGTGTGCCTCTCACTGTCGAGACCGGCGTGGCCGACAACTGGCTCGACGCCCACTGACAGCCCGCACACGTAGTGGAGGCATCCCTGCCTCCACTACACACCGTGCAGCAGCAACGACACAGAAAGTAACGGCGGCGACCCCGCCGACGGCCCTGAGCAAGATGGATCATCGCCGGAAACTCAACCTGGTCATACGTCGGCGAGGGCGCCGACGTTACTTGCTGGGCCGCCTGTTCGGGCACTCCGAGCACGCAACCTTGGCCATCGTCGGCGGGGGCGCCGACGCTACTCTCCGATTCACACGCCCCAGAGTGAGGCATCCCTGCCTCCACTACACACCGTGCAACAGCATCGACACAGAAAGTAACGTCGGCGACCCCGCCGACGGCCCTGAGCAGGATGGCACAGCACCAGGAACTCAACCTGGCCAATCGTCGGCGGGGTCGCCGACGCTACTCATGACGGACATAAAAAAGAGAGTGCCGGAAATTCCGGCACTCTCTTTTTTATCGGATCCGATATTGATATCAGAGAATCACTTTTGTAACGTTGTTGCCCTGACGGCGTATGTAAAGGCCTTTTTCAGGATTTGCCACACGCACGCCATGGAGGTTGTAATATTCCACAGGAGCGTTTTCATCGGCAGCCTCGATGTCGGCTACGCCGGTATCAATCGGCATGATTGTGATGTCGACTTTCGAGAAAATAAACTGCTTGTAGGTGTCGCCTGCCGAAAGTACGAACTTAACCACATCGTCGTTGTCGAACTTGTAGGTGGCCGAGCCGTCTGTCACAGTTACAGCAGTTCCGTCGATAACCGGATTTCCGTTCAGCACAGTGAAGTCGAGGCTTACTATCGACATGTTTGCGGGAGCCGAAACGGTGATTTCATTCTTGTTGGTTCCGCCATATACACGCAGACCGTCATTGGTGTTTATAGTGGCATACGATGTGCCTGTGGCACCCTCGCCACGCACACATGTTGTGGAGAATTCAACACCGGATTCCGACACCCATACAGTGCTGAAGTCGTTATCCTTGTTGTAGCCGGCCCAGCTCTGGTTTACAGCGTCGTCTTTCACAAAGATCACCGACTCAACGAGGGGCTTGGGTTTGCTCGGGTCTTCGACAACGAGTGTGAACGAAGCCTCGCCGGGCATCAGAGTGTCGGTTTCAGGAGTGGTTACGGTGATAACTGCTGTGCCGGGGCCGACAATGCTGATGCTTCTGGTATCTTCATCGATAATGGCAACATCGGTGTCGCTCGATGTGAGCACAGGCGACATCTGGGTTCCGTCGACCACAGGCAGTTCGTCGGTCGAAGTCTCGCCGATCACAAAAATGAATTCTTCAACAGTTTCGTAGGTTTCGGGGTTCACCCAGCGGAGTTTCGGGTCGTTCTTTCCTATGGTGTAACTTACGGTGATAACCTCGCTCTTCACGCCGTCTTTTTCGGCATAAGCCTCGTAGCTTATCACCTCGCCGATTTTGCCGCTGATCATGGTCGACCAGATGTCGTCGGGGTCATATTCTTCGAAAGGAGCAGCCGAGCCGGCGAATTTATACCATACGGTGCAGCCTTCTTCGGCCGAAACCGACCAGCGGTCGCCGTTCGAAACCACCGAACCGTCGGCCGGAGTGAATACCGGCACCGGAACCACCTCCTGGCTTATTGTTATCTGAGTGGGAAGAAGCTGCAGGACCTCCTTGTTCATGCCCACAAAACCCTCAACAGTGCATCCTACACCGTCTGCGAAGTTCTCAACCGAGAACTTGTCGTAGAGGGCAAGCGAAACATCACCGGCTTTCAGCTCAGCGTTCTTGCCGTTTACGCCGCTTATCTCCACGCCTTCGATTTTCACATACTGGCACATCATGTTCGCTCCCACAGCCTCAAGCTCTACCGAAACAGGAAGCACCGGAGTGCCACCGGTGGTGATTTCGCCGAACACAGGCGAGGTTATTTCGGGCTGGCTTTGGAATTCGGTGTATTTTCCGCTTAGACGGTCGAAGCTGTCGCCGTTCTCAAATGTCTGTTTCGAGCCGAACACGAGCATGTACTTGCCGGCGGCATCCTTTACATACAGGTTCTGTCCGTTCTGGAACACTGCAGTCATGGCGCCCTTTACAATCACCTCGGCTTCAAGCTCGACATCGCCCAATGCCGAGAATCCGCCGAGTATAAGCGGGGGATTGGCAGCGAATGTACGCACACGGCTCAGTTCGCCGTCTTTTACAGCCACGGCCTTGATTGTTGTGGGTGCGAGCACTTCCACCGGCGCTGTATAAAGTGTGGATGTGGCATCGGGTTCAACACCATCGGTGGTATAGTGGATTTCGGCACCTTCGGTTTCGCAGGCCATTGTGGCATAGAAACAGTGGTCGCCTTCCTCAAGCTCGATAGTTGGAGTGGCTACATCCGGGGCCGGTGCGGTAGTGTAGGTGAAGGTGAGCTTGTCGATGTCAATCACTCCATTGCTTTTGGTGCTGTTAGTGAAGTTTATCAGCACCTTGTAGTACATGTCGGCCTGCGGAGCATCGACAGTGGCGGTCCATACACCCTTTGCGGAAAGGTCACCGCTAAGAGCATATGATTTGGCATCGGTGAAGTCGCTGTTGTCGGCAACCAGAAGGCTGGCGCTGTTGATTGTGCCGCGAATGAAGTTTGTCACATTCACATCAACCTGCTCAACGGAATATTCCACAGGATTGACGCTGGCAATATACATGTCGCCTTTTGTTGTGCTTTTAGCGCCGCCACGCAGATATTCCCAGCCGCCGTTATTGTTGGCCAGGCCACTGTATTTCCACGTAGTGCCGCCGAATTCCGCTGTTGAGGTAATAGTTGCCGAGTAGCCGGCGTTATTCGGCCACCCTGCGCTTGCGAATGAAACATCGAATGTTTCGGCCTGTCCGTACAGAGAGGCGGATGCGGCCAAAACCAAAGAGAGTAGAAGTTTTTTCATACTGAGTTTTTTATGATTGGTAAAAGAGAGGTTCTTGAAAATGCGTGCTCCGGTTCTAAGTCCGGAGTCATAAATGTTTTGTAATCCGCAAAGATAAGCATAATAATTGGAATATCAATAAAACATTCCGATTTTTAATAAACGGATTTTATGGCACAGTCGGAACCGGCTCGACAACAAAACGGGCCGTGCTATAAAGAATTACAGCACAGCCCGTTGTTGTTATCGTTGTTGAATATAGATCAGTCTTCTTCCTTCATGTTGTGGAACACATTCTGAACGTCCTCGTCTTCCTCGAGTTTGTCGAGAAGCTTGTTTATAGCCTCACGCTGCTCGGGTGTCACATCCTTGAGGTCGTTGGGGATACGTTCGAATTCGGCGCTTACGAGTTCGAAACCGTTGTCTTCGAGATACTTCTGGATGTTGCTGAATTCTTCGAAGGCGCCATACAGCACAATGTTTCCTTCTTCCTCATCGTGTTCGAGTTCATCGACACCATAGTCGATAAGCTCAAGCTCGAGATCCTCAAGACTCACATCGTCCTTGGCCTTGATTTTGAACACACTCTTGTGGTCGAACAGGAACGTGAGACTGCCCTGTGTGCCGAGGTTGCCGCCGTGCTTGTTGAAATAAGAACGTACGTTGGCCACAGTACGGGTGTTGTTGTCGGTAGCGGCCTCGACGAAGATGGCGATTCCGAAGGGTCCGTATCCTTCGTAGGTGATTTCCTTGTAGTCGCTGGCGTCTTTGTCGGTAGCTTTTTTGATTGCACGCTCAACGGTGTCCTTGGGCATGTTGGCAGCCTTGGCGTTCTGCATGAGCGCACGCAGGCGGGGGTTACAGTCGGGTTCCGGACCGCCTGCCTTGGCAGCGATAGTAATTTCCTTGCCTATGCGGGTGAAAGTTCTCGACATGTTGCCCCAGCGTTTTAGCTTGCGGGCTTTACGATATTCAAATGCTCTTCCCATTGCTGGTAGTTATTTTGAGTTTTTGGTGTTTCCGCGAATCTCTCGGAGAGTGAAGCGCGGAAACACGTATGTTATTAATTGTTCAATCAGCGCAACTCGGCTCCGAGCCGCGATTTGAGGTTGGTGATAATTTTGTTCATCACCTGGTCGATGTGTTTGTCCTGAAGGGTTTTCTCATCGTCCTGGAGCATTATGGTGATGGCGTACGATTTCTTTCCTTCGGGCAGGTTCTTGCCTTCGTACACATCGAACAGACTCACGCTGCGGAGCAGACGTCGCTCGCTTTCGGCCACCACTCGCTCTACATCGGCCATGGTAACCGAGCAGTCGAGCAGCAGCGACAGGTCGCGCTTCACCGGATGCGTCTTGGCCAGGGGTGAGTAACTTACGGAGTGACGGAGCGACAGGCTCACAAGGGCGTCCCAGTCGAACTCGGCATACATCACGGGCTGCTTGATTTCACAACGGCGACAAAGGTCGTCGCGCAGTATTCCGAGATGACCGAGTGTCTTGCCGCCCTTTCGCGCAGTAACCGAAAGCGCCGCGCCGAAGATGTCGGAGAGGTCGCACGAGGGCGCGAACTGCAGGGCCGAGGCACTCAGTCCGAGCCGGGCAAGGAGATTGTCGACTGCGGCCCGCAAATCGTAGAATGTGGCTTCCTCGGCGGCACGGGTCCAGTTGCCCTGACGGGAATTTCCGCTCATCCACAGAGCCAGACGAGCACTCTGGCTGTATGGAGCCAGCGGAGCATCGGCGGTCGACTCGCGGTCGGAAGTGTAGCGGTATACGTTTCCGAATTCATACATCGCCAGGTCGGGGATACGGCGGTTTATGTTATGGGCCAACGATTCGAGACCGCCGAACAGAAGTGTCTGCCGCATAACGTTCAGTTCCTGGCTGAGCGGATTGAGCAGGCGCACGCAATTTTCGGCCGGGTATGTGGTAAGCTGGCTGTAGTAGCCTTCGGCGGTGAGCGAGTTGTTGAGTATTTCGTTGAAACCGGCTGCTGCAAGCTGGTCGGCTATCATGCGGCGCAGGTCGTCGGCGGCATCGGTCGGAGTCTTGAACGAGAGCGATGCGTGCAGCGATTTCGGAGTAGCGATGCTGTTGTAGCCGTAGATGCGGAGTATGTCTTCGATTACATCGCACGGGCGCTGTACATCCACTCGATATGTAGGCACACGGAGGTCCATGTTTCCTGCGGCATCCTCGCCGGCTATTTCTATTTCGAGCGATTTCAGAATCGAACGCACGGTATCGGCCGGAATCTCCTGGCCGAGCAATGCGGTAATCCGGTCGTGCGAAAGTTCAACCTTGAATGGTTCGACCACCTTGGGATATATGTCGACTACCGGACCGGCACATTTGCCTCCGGCGAGCTGGCCGATGAGCAGGGCGGCAATTTTCAGAGCATACATACAGCCGTTGGGATCGACTCCGCGTTCATAGCGGAACGATGCATCGGTGTTGAGTGCGTGGCGACGTGCGGTTTTGCGCACGGATGTGGGGTTGAAGCATGCCGACTCAAGGAAGAGGTCGGTGGTGCTTTCGGTGACTCCGGAGTCAAGTCCGCCGAACACACCGGCCATACAGCGTGGCTCGTTGCCCGAACATATCATCAGGTCGGCGGCATCGAGTTTGCGTGTAACGCCGTCGAGAGTCACGAATTCGGTACCTGACGCCAAAGTGCGCACTTCAATCGATTCGCCGTTGAGTCTGGCCATGTCGAATGCGTGGAGCGGGTGTCCGAATGCATGAAGCACGTAGTTGGTTATGTCTACCACATTGTTGATGGGGCGCTGCCCTATGGCGGTGAGCATGTCTTTAAGCCATTGCGGCGACTCGGCCACTTTCACACCGCGTATGGTTATGCCCGAATAGCGTATGCACCTGTCGGAGTCGACAAACTTCACCTCCACGGCCGGAAGGTTCTCATCGGTTTTGAAATCGTCGACAGCCGGACGGTGAACCGAACCGCAGCCCTTGTGGCAGGCGAGCCAAGCGGCCAGGTCGCGTGCCACACCATAGTGCGATGCGGCATCGATACGGTTGGGGGTAAGGTCTACTTCAAGCACATAGTCGTCGCGAAGCTCGAAATATTCGGCAGCCGGAGTTCCGGCGGCCACGTTGTCGGGGAGCACCATTATGCCGTCGTGGCTTTTGCCCACGCCTATCTCGTCTTCGGCACATATCATGCCGAATGATTCCACGCCTCTGATTTTGGATTTCTTTATTTTGAACGACTCATCGCCCTCGCCATAGAGCACGGTGCCTACCGTGGCCACTACCACGGTCTGTCCGGCTGCGACATTGGGTGCGCCGCATACAATCTGTGTGGCCTGGCCGTCGCCGAGGTCCACGGTGGTTATGTGGAGATGGTCGCTGTCGGGATGGTCTTCGCAAGTAAGCACCTTTCCGACCACAATGCCCTGAAGGCCTCCGCGAATCGACTCTACTTTCTCGATGCCGCCGGTTTCAAGGCCTATTGAAGTAAGAGCTGCCGCAACCTCGTCGGGAGTAAGGTCGAAGTCGACGTATTGCTTCAGCCAATTGTAAGAAATGTTCATTGGTGTTCAGTACTGATTTTAGGGCGCAAATTTACAAAAAATTTCTGATTCCGTCAAATAGTTTTTTTTCGCAGGTCCAAGCCATTGCGCGAATTCTCAAAGAGATGCCTCATCAACGCGCTCTACAGAGGTTTGCCAAAGTAATCGGCAAGAATACGGGCCTTGGCGGGGCCCACAACGCCGGCAAGCTCATCGACCGAAGCGGCGCGTATGCGCTTCACGCTTTTGAAATGCTTCAGCAGCGCGGTGGCGCTTTGCGGCCCGATTCCTTTTATGCCGTCGAGTTCGCTCACAAGCTGACTCTTGCTGCGCCGGTTGCGGTGATGGGTTATACCGAAACGGTGCGCCTCATCGCGCATATGCTGCACTACACGAAGCGACTCGCTGTTCTTGTCGATATACAACGGCACGGAGTCGCCGGGAAAATATATCTCCTCAAGCCTCTTGGCTATGCCCACGACAGCAATCACACCTCGCAGCCCCATTTCATCGAGTGCCTCGACGGCGCTGCTCAGCTGACCTTTGCCGCCATCCACCACAATAAGCTGCGGCAGACCTTTTCCCTCCTGCACCAGGCGGCTGTAGCGGCGGGTAAGCACTTCTTTCATCGATGCGAAATCGTCGGGCCCTTCTACGGTGCGGATGTTGAAATGCCGGTAGTCGCGCTTGCAGGGTTTTGCATCTCTGAACACCACACAACTGGCCACCGGATTGGTTCCCTGTATGTTCGAGTTGTCGAAACACTCGATGTGATGCGGAAGCTCGCTGAGCCGGAAATCCGCCTGAATCCGTTTAAGGGTGCGTTCCACCCTGGTTTCCGGATTCAGCCGTTCCTGATGCTTGAGGTCGTCGATTTTTGCCTGACGTGCGTTTTTCACCGACACTTCCAGCAGCTTTGCCTTGTCGCCTCTCTGCGGCACGGTAAAGCTCACCTGAGGCATATCAGCCTCGGGCACCACCGGCACCACCACCTCACGGAATTCCACGCCAAGCGACGCGGCTATTTCTGCCATGGCATAAGCCAGTATCTGAGACTGCGACTCATCGAGACGCCGTTTATAGCGCAGTGTGGCACTACGCACCACGGCTCCGCGCCTGACATGCATGTAGTTCACATACACATCGGCACCATCATCGTCGATACCGAACACATCGATGTCGCCTATTGTCTGGCTCACTATCACGCTTCGCGACCGGTACTGTTCTATCAGCTTGTAGGATTCCTTCAGTTCCTGCGCCTCCTCGAAGCGCAGTTCCATGCTCAGTCGCTCCATTTCGGAACGAAGATAATCCAGCAGCTCCTGGGTGTCGCCACGCAGAATCTGCTTTATGGCGTTTATATACCCGGCGTATTCCTCAGGTGTAATTGCCCCCGTACAACAGCCCTTGCACCGTCTGATATGGTACTGAAGACACAGGCGGCCCTTGCCGGCCCGCAGATATTCGGGAGTTATAGGAATCCGGCAGGTACGCACCGGATACAACCGTCCGATAAGCTCGATAACCGTACGCGCCACCGCCGCATTGGTATACGGACCGAAGTAGCGCGAGCCGTCTCTGATGTGGGTACGGGTAATGAACACGCGCGGATACAGTTCGTTGGTCACCACTATCCACGGATACGACTTGTCGTCTTTCAGGAGCACATTGTACTTGGGCTTGTACTCCTTTATCATGGAGTTTTCAAGATTAAGCGCATCCTGCTCGGTAGGGACAACTATATACGACATGTCGGCGATATTGCGCACAAGCAGATTGGTGCGCACATTGTCGTGGGTGCGGTTGAAGTACGACGAAACCCTTCGCTTGAGGTTCTTGGCCTTTCCCACATAAATCACCTTACCCTCGGAGTCGTAATAGGTATACACTCCGGGGGTATCGGGTAGAATGGCGATTTTCTCGCGCAGTATTTCGTTCTTAAGATGCTTCAACGGTTAACGGTTCAGGTCTGAGACAATGCGGCGGCAAAAGCCGCCGCATCGGATTCCGGACAAAACGGAATCAGTATATTATCAGAGAAGAAACATCGGCATCGGCCGGAAGGTTTTCGCGACCGCCCAGATCCGACAATTCGACAATAAAGTTCACATATATTTTTTTAGGATTGAGGCTCTTCACGAGCTTGTATGCAGCCGCCATTGTTCCGCCTGTGGCAAGCACATCGTCGTGTATAACCACAATATCATCGGGAGTAATGGCATCGCGATGTATCTCTATCACATCGGTTCCGTATTCCTTGGCATATTCCTGACGGATGGTATCGGCCGGCAACTTTCCGGGTTTGCGGCACGGCACGAATCCGGCACCCAGTTCAAAGGCAAGAATAGAACCGGCAATAAAACCACGGCTCTCTATGCCCACTACTTTGGTAACACCTTTGTCGCGATAGAGCTGCGAGAGGTCCCAGCCTATTATGTGAAGAGCACGCGGGTCCTTGAACGCTGTTGTAAGGTCGCGAAAAAGAACACCCTTGGAAGGAAAGTCCTGCACATCGCGGATTTTGGATTTGATATACTCCATAAATATTTGATTTTATGTATTTTGAATTATATATTGTTTCACGTGGAACATCACTATCTCCGCATCAGCACCAACAGTATGTTCACATCGCTGGGCGAGATGCCGGGAATGCGCGATGCTTGTCCGATGGTAAGCGGCCGTATCCTGTCGAGCTTCTGACGGGCCTCCGTGCTGAGGCCGCTTATGCCCATATAATCGAACGATGCCGGAATACGTACATCCTCAAGCCTATGGAGCTTATCGGCCAGAGCCTGCTCACGGTCGATATATCCTTTGTATTTCATGAGTATCTCGGCAGCCTCGGCTATTTCCTCCCGGCGGTCAGACGGCAGTTGTTCTATCATCGACCGCAATCCGGGCAACGCCTCGGCAAGAAGCTGAAGATTCAACTGAGGCCGCAGCACCAGATCGTGAAGACGCACCGACTGCGACAGCCTGCTCGACCCTACCCTCTCAAGCAACGGGTCGACCTCGGACGCAGTGACAGTTGTAGCGCGGCAATAGTCGATCAGCTCGTCGCGCAAACGGCGTTTCTCTTCCACAAGCTCAAAGCGGCTGTCGTCGGCAAGACCTATACTATGGGCAAGCGGAGTAAGACGCATATCGGCATCGTCCTGCCGGAGCAGTATGCGGTATTCGGCACGCGAGGTAAACATCCGGTATGGCTCGTCGACGCCTTTGGTAACAAGGTCGTCGATAAGCACTCCGATATAGGCCTGGTCGCGGGCAAGTGTGAATTCACTCCGGCCTTGAGCCTTCAAGGCCGCGTTCGCCCCGGCCACCAGCCCCTGGCCTGCGGCTTCCTCATATCCGGTCGTTCCGCAAATCTGGCCTGCGAAATACAAGCCGGGCACAAGCCGTGTCTCCAGTGTATGACGCAGCTGGGTGGGATCGAAATAATCGTATTCTATGGCATAACCGGGCCGATAAATCTGTACATCGGCAAGAGCCGGAATTGTCTCCAGCGCATCAATCTGCACCTTCATGGGCAGCGAGCTGCTGAAGCCATTCAGATAATATTCCTGCGTATCCTCGCCCTCCGGTTCCAGAAACAGCTGATGCTGTGTTTTGTCGGCAAAAGTCACAATCTTTGTTTCGATACTCGGGCAATATCGTGGTCCGATACTCTGAATCTGGCCGTTGTAAAGAGGCGAGTCGGGCAGGCCTTCGCGCAGTATGGCATGAGTGGTCTCGTTGGTATAAAGTATATGACACGGCAACTGGCGAAGCTCGCGTCTGACCTCCGGCAAATAACTGAAACGATGGAAATCGTTGTCGCCTTCCTGCATCTCGGTCAATTCCCACTTCACACTGCGGCCGTCGATACGCACCGGCGTACCTGTCTTCATCCGGCCTACAGTAAAGCCAAGAGCACGCAACTGCTCTGTAAGACCATGGCTTGCCGGCTCGCTGATTCGACCGCCCGGCATCTTCACACGCCCCACATGCATAAGTCCGTCAAGGAAGGTGCCGTTTGTAAGCACAACCGATTTAGCGAAAAACTCCGCACCCTGAACCGTGTGCACACCCCCGACACTGCCATCCTGACCGATAAGCAAACTGTCAACCGAATCCTGCCACATCTGCAGATTATCCATATTCTCAAGAATATTCCGCCACAAGGCGGAGAAACGGTTTCGGTCGGACTGCGCCCTGGGACTCCACATGGCCGGTCCTTTGGAACGGTTAAGCATACGGAACTGGATGGCTGTACGGTCGGTGACTACGCCCATCATACCGCCCAGCGCATCGATTTCGCGCACAATCTGTCCCTTGGCGATACCGCCTACAGCCGGATTGCAGCTCATCTGCGCCACCTTGTTCATGTCCATGGTAATCAGCAGAGTATCAGCTCCAAGACGAGCCGATGCGGCAGCTGCCTCACAACCGGCATGACCGGCGCCAACCACAATCACATCATATTTGAACTTCATAATCCGAGTAAACTGAGTGCCTGATTTTCATTATCTTCCATGATTTCACGCTCGCCCGGGCCCTTGTCGTCGATGCCACAAAGGTGCAGCACACCATGAATAATCACACGGTGGAGTTCTGTTTTATATTCAACCCCGATTTGTTCGGCATTGCTGCGCACAGTATCAAGCGAAATAAAAATATCGCCGCTTATTCTACGTCCCCGCGAATAGTCGAATGTGATAATATCGGTGTAATAGTCGTGCTGCAGAAACTGCCGGTTCACTTCTATTATTTTTGCATCGTCACAAAATATATATGTGAGCGGACCAAGTATGCGGTCGTGCAACCGGGCTACCGTGGCAATCCAGTCTTCAATTCTCGACTGGTCGATATCGGGGAAATCCACCCCCTCTGTAATCCATTGAAAATCCATGTTTAGAGCAGATAAAAACAGAATCGCAAAGATAGTGAATTAATTCAATTTTCGCAAACCAAAACAATCATCGGCCTGTTATCGGCCACGTGAAGTTTTTCTCAACAATTTACAAACAAAAGTCTAACAACCGCTACGACACTGACAATCATATTATTACATACAAATATATATCATTTTAACCCTCTGAGAATCGAATATTCGGCGCCGCCATGCATCGTGGGTTGTATTATATGCAAAAAAACGTTAATAGAAAATACCCGGTCGGAGCCTGTTTATCCAATCAAAGCATCGAAAAGCCTCAGAATTGGAAAGACGATAAAAAAATTGTAATTTTGCAACATGGACCGCATATCAGCCACAATAATAACAAAAAACGCAGCGGACACCATCGAAAGCTGCCTTTGCTCTCTGAAAGGAGTGGCCGACGAAATTATCGTAGTCGACTCCTTCTCGACCGACGACACTCTTGAAATATGTAGAAAACACGGATGCAAAATTACCCAGAGGGAATTCCACGGGTTTGGCTCCCAGCGCCAATATGCGGCAGGTCTGGCAACATTCAGCTACATACTCAGCATTGATGCCGATGAAGTTCTGTCGGAAGAAGCGCGTAAAAGTATAATCAATATAAAAAACGAAGGTTTTCCACACAAAATCTACTCACTCAGAGTTGTAAGCTACTTTTGCGGCAAAGCCATGAAACACAGCGGCTGGGCGCCCGTACAGGAAGTGAGATTCTTCAACCGGAGATATGCGCAGTGGAATCTTCTTGATATTGACGAAAGACTCACATACTCCGACTCCCGCATCGCACACCCTCTGCCCGGCGAGATTCACCACTACCGATGCTCGTCGGTGGAAGAGTTCGACCAAAAGGAATACCGCAGGGCCGAAATGATGGCCCGGGTTATAGCAGCACAACAGAAACGCTGCCCCTCCCCTACCCTACTTGCCTGCTGGCGATACCTCCACTGCCATATACGGCAGGGCGCATGGCTCGACGGAAAAGCCGGCCGGATAATCGCATCGCGCCGCTATAAAACAACTCGCCTTGCCTACAAAAAATGAATATCATTCAGATTATATCCAACAAAGCATGGGGCGGCGGCGAACGCTACGCCCTCGACCTGGCAACCGCGTTAAGGTCGCATGGCCATAACGTTGCAATCGTATGCCGTAAAAACAGCGGAGTGACCACACCCCTGCGTCAGGCCGGATTCAATCCGGCTGTAATGCGGCTGGGCGGTGCATTCGACATTTTTTCGCCGATACACATAGCACGTATGGCTCGTAGGTTTCCCGGAAATGATCCGGTGAATATCCACGTACACAACTTCAAAGACGCCGCGATGGCTCTTAAGGTGAAAAGTCTGTGTCAGAATCACCGCAGTGTAAGAGTGGTCTGTACCCGCCATCTGGTAAAGGCCGGTAAACCAAAACAACTCGCACTATACCGGGCCATCGACTCTCTGGTGTTTGTTTCCGAAACCGCAAGAAGAGAATTTCTCAAAGGCGCTTTTCCCGCCGAGGGGATAAACATGGATGTAATACACAACGCGCTGCCTCAAGCCGATTTCCCGCAGGCCGACACTTCGCACCAGCCCCCTCTTATATTATATATAGGAAGACTGGCTGCGGAAAAGGGCGCCGATGTGCTTGTACGCGCCCTGGCCAAAATCCGCGACCTCGACTGGAAGGCCCGCATATGCGGCCAAGGCGAAGGAAAATACGTAATGCCGATGCTGCGCGAGTGCCGGACACTCGGAATAGACCAACGGGTGGAGTGGCCCGGACATATCGATGATGTGAGCCGTGAAATAGCTTCGGCCCAGATTGGAGTGGTTCCGACCACCGCACCCGAGGCTTTCGGACTGTCCATAATAGAAATGATGCGCCAGGGCCTGCCGGTGATAAGCACCGACAATGGCGCACAACCCGAAATCATTACCGATGGCGCCGATGGCATACTGGTACCGCCAGCCGATGCCGATGCCCTTGCCGATGCCCTGCGTCTGCTGATTAAAAACACGGACATACGCAACAACATCAGCAGCAAGGCCCGGCAACGATTCGAACAGAATTTCACCTACCCCGCATTCTATAATGCCATAACCGCTCATTATGTATAAAGCCGGATTCTCCCGACACATTTCATGGCTGAGTTCGCTATGCGACCACCTCAAAAATGGCTCGATTCCATACAGCTGCCGCACCGTATATGAGGGCCGCAACAAGGTTATCGCCTGCAAAACCGACTCAGAAGAAGTAAACATAAAGATTTTCCGTAAACCCGGTATTCTCAAAAGCATCATCTACGGATGGCTGAGGCCGACGAAAGCCAGGCGTTCGTTCAACCATTCACTGAGGCTGCTCGATGCCGGCATAGCCACTCCGCAACCGCTCGCCTTTATCGATGTTTACTCGCCCTTGCACACCCTCGGACGGAGCTATTATGTGAGCGAACAACTCGGCGATGAGTGGAAAGAGATTCGCTATATGGAGGAGCGACCGGACTACCGTGCCATGGTAGAGGCGCTTGGCAAATGGGTGGCCGGGGTGCATCTCAAGGGAGTATTGGTAAAAGATCTTTCGCCCGGAAATATTCTTTTCCGCATCACTCCGCAGGGTTATGAATTCTGTATGGTGGATGTAAACCGTATGGGCTTTGATTGTCGTGATAGGCGGAGGCAGTTGTATCGGGCCGGTTGGCTGATGAACAGTGAGGAGTCGTCGGCAGATTTTGCCCGCCATTATGCCCAAGCAGCAGAGATTCCAGAGCAAGAGGCGGTAGACATCGTACTGAACTCCTACCGACGCCTCCAACGCCGCGCCCGACGAAAGCATTTTCTTTGACCATAGAAACATAGAGTTTTATGGGAGTATTCTCTTTCGACCAGAGTTCCACAGAACCAGAGATATATAAAGGAATCTGAATATAAACGATTCTAATTGTATATTATCAAATAAAAAACGTATTAATGTCCGACAAAGAAATAATTGAAAGAATCAACCAAGCTGCCTTTGAAGTTCGAAGACATTTGGCACCTGGGTTTCTCGAATCTGTTTATCAGAAGGCACTTATGATAGAATTGGCTAACCATGGCTTAAACGCAGAGGCATATCCTAAGATTAATGTCTGGTATAAGGACAACATCGTAGGCGAATTTGAGGGCGACATACTTGTTGAAAAGAGAATTTTACTTGAATTAAAAGCAGTGAACAACATCTTGCCAGTCCACGAACTCCAACTCATCAACTATCTACATGCTACTGGTATAGAGAAAGGTATTTTAATCAATTATGGTGGCGAACTATTCGCTTTCAGAGAAAAGGATAAAAACTATCTGCCAAAAACTAAGTAACGACCGATACATATTTGGTCTTAACCACAATGTGGTTGTATTTGTACTGTATTCTGTTTTCGACCAGAGTACCGGAGGGTTTACTGGACAGGATTTTTCGACCAGAGTGCCAGAGTTCCAGAGGGTTTACTAATTAGTTTTTTTCTGTTTCTATGATCTTCTGGCCTAATGCAAAACTTTGGTTCTATGGCTCTCTGGTCAAATAAAAAAACTATCGTCCTCTGGTCATCCAGCCGAATAAAAACTTTGGTTCTATGGCTCTCTGGTCAAATAAAAAAACTATCGTCCTCTGATCCTCCGGTCGAATAAAAACTTTGGTTCTATGGCTCTCTGGTCAAATAAAATACTATCGATCTCTGGTCTTCCGGCCGAATAAAAACTTTGGTTCTATGGCTCTCTGGTCAAATAAAAAAATATCGACCTCTGGTCTTCCGCCCGAATAAAAACTTTGGTTCTATGGCCTAATAAATACTTTAGTTTTATAGTCTAAAAAAATAACAATAATGATAACAGCAATAGTACATACATATAACGCAGAGAAGCATCTTGCGAAAGTGCTGAACGCCCTCAAAGACTTCGACGAGGTGCTCGTAATCGACAACGAAAGCACCGACTCCACCCGAGCTATAGCCGAAAACTTCCCCAGCGTTCGCTTCATAACAAAACCACGCGAAGGATACCGCTACGCCGACCCACACCGCCAGTTCGGCATCGAACAGGCATCCAACCCCTGGATACTTGAAGTCGATGCCGACGAAATAGTTCCCCCTGCCCTGCGCGACTATCTATACCGGCACATCGAAGAACACCCCGAACCCCACGGCCTGCTCATACCCATAAAGAACTACTTCATGGGCCGATGGATGCGCTGCTACTATCCCGACTATATCCTGCGCCTGTTTCCCAAAGAAGGCACCATATGGCCTGCGCACGTACACTCACGCCCCCAGCACCAAGGCCCGCTGCTAAAAATCCCGCGACGCCGCAGCGACCTGGCGTTCATCCATCTGGCCAACGAAACCGTAAGCCAGACATTTGCCAAGATGAACAACTACACCGACATAGAAGTAGAGCGCCGCGCACCCCGCTACCGCCGATGGCAACTATTCCTCTCGCCGCCATTCCGCTTCTTCAAAACCTACGTGCTCAAAGGCGGATGGCGCGAAGGCATGCCCGGATTCATACACGCCGTCCACGATGCAATATACCGCTTTGCCATCATGGCCAAAATCGAGGAAAAAAGATACTCCGGCCCTCGTTCCGATATTTTTCACTAAATTTGCAAAATGAAAGAAACCGGCAAAAAAAACACCCTGCCCGGCATACTGCTCAAATACGCAGTACCGCTGATTATAACCATAGGCTTGTGCTACCTCATGTTCACCGGCATCGACTTCAACGAAATGATTGAAATCATACGCCGCGACTGCAACTTCTCGTGGATAGCACTGGCACTCTGCATCAGCGTTATGTCGCACGTGTTCAGAGCAATGCGATGGCGCATACAACTGCAGGCGCTGGGCATCGAGGCTCCGCTGTCGGCACTGATTCTGAGCATATTCGGCACATATGCCGTGAATCTGGTTTTTCCGCGCCTTGGCGAATTATGGCGAACCGGCTATATAGCACAGCGTCAGAAGGCGCAATTCACCACTGTATTCGGCTCGATGGTAGCCGACCGGCTCGCCGACACAATAACAGTGGCCCTGCTGACTCTGGTAACATTCCTTCTGGCCTCGAAAGTACTGATAACATATTTCTCGGACAACACCGAAAGCATCGACAGAATCACGGCCTTCGCCACATCGCCATGGCTCTGGCTCGGAATTGTCGCCATGGCGGCATTCGTGTGGTGGTTCCTGACACATAAATCAGCAAACAGCAGAGTCATAAAGCTACAGCGTCAAGTACGCGAACTCTGGAACGGTTTCGCCGTTATAATTACTATGCCCGGCAAAGGCCGCTGGCTTTTGCTCACGGCCGCAGTGTGGGGATGCTACTTTGTTCAGCTCTATGTGGCCTTCTATGCATTCCCGTTCACCGAAGCCGTACTCCGGCAACACGGCATACTGGCCGCGCTGGTGGCTTTTGTACTGTCGAGCATATCGATGGGCGTACCATCGAACGGAGGCATCGGCCCCTGGCAATGGGCCATAATTTTCGCCCTCGGAATCTACGGCCTGGAGCAGGCGCCGGCCGCAGCCTTCGCCAACCTGGTATTAGGCACGCAGACTCTGCTGCTGATACTTCTGGGCGTATTTACATTCACCTGCATAGCACTCGAAAAAAAGAAAACAAACAATAAAATATAGCAAAAAACAGCACAATGTCAAAAGTACTTATTATCGGAGCAGGCGGTGTCGGTACCGTTGTGGCGCACAAATGCGCCCAGAACCGTGATGTGTTCAACGAAATTGTAATTGCCTCGCGCACAAAGTCGAAATGCGACGCAATCGTAAAAGCAATCGGCGCAAACGACATCGAAACCGACTCGGTTGACGCCGACTCCGTACCCCAGCTCGTGGAACTGCTGAACCGCCATCGTCCCGACATGGTTATCAACGTTGCACTGCCGTATCAGGACCTCACCATTATGGAAGCCTGCCTGCAGTGCGGAGTAAACTACCTCGACACAGCCAACTACGAACCCAAAGACGAAGCTCATTTCGAATACTCATGGCAATGGGCCTACCGCGAGAAGTTCGAGAAGGCCGGACTCACCGCAATACTCGGCTGCGGCTTCGACCCCGGAGTATCGGGTGTATTCACCGCATACGCCGTGAAACACTATTTCAGCAAACCTGAATATCTTGACATAGTAGACTGCAACGCCGGCGACCACGGCAAGGCTTTCGCCACAAACTTCAACCCGGAAATAAACATCCGCGAGATTACTCAGAACGGACGATACTGGAAAAACGGACAGTGGGTTACCACCGGCCCGCTGGAAATCCACATGCCTCTCACATACCCGAATATCGGCGAGCGTGAATCATACCTGCTGTATCACGAAGAACTCGAATCGCTGGTGCTGAACTACCCCACAATCAAACGCGCCCGTTTCTGGATGACTTTCGGACAGGAATACCTCACCCACCTGCGCGTGATACAGAACATCGGCATGGCACGTATCGACGAAGTGGACTACAACGGCACAAAAATTGTGCCCCTGCAGTTCCTCAAGGCTGTTCTGCCTAATCCGCAGGACCTTGGCGAAAACTATCACGGAGAAACTTCTATCGGATGCCGTATATCCGGACTCGACAAAGAAGGCAAACCCCTCACATACTACATCTACAACAACTGCTCGCACGAGGCGGCATACACCGAAACCGGAATGCAGGCCGTAAGCTACACCACCGGAGTTCCGGCCATGACCGGCGCCATGATGTTCCTCACCGGAAAATGGGTGAAACCGGGCGTGCACAACGTAGAGGAATTCGATCCCGATCCATTCCTCGCCGAAGTGGCTCGTCAAGGTCTGCCCTGGCATGAAGTATTCGGCGGCGACCTTGAGGTCGACCGCATCGACAACTGATCGAGTGCGTCCGACAACATTTGTTTAACCGTCTATAAAATTAACCTAAAAGTAAGAGCCGGCTCGACAATAGATGTTAACGTCAGGGTTGCATATTTTTTCGCAGATTGTGCGCTGCCGAATTAGGAGTGTACTTGAAGTACACGACTGATTCAAAGCGTGCAAAATGCAAAAAAGATGCAATCAAAGGGGTAACTTTTCTCTCTGGGCTTTACATTTCTTGTCGAACTGATTTTGTAATCTGATTAATACTTTTGGTTCCTGATGCAGAGCCGTCTGTTATAAATACCATCGCCTCGGCCATTCTTTGGCGCTTTTTTCCGTACTCCTCAGTCACAGTGCAAAGGCACTGCTCCATCGTCGTTCGAAAAAAATCACTCAAAGACTGACCGCCCTGGCGTTAACATTTATTGTAGAACCGGCTCTAATATCCGCTTGCTGCTTCGCTGCAAAAATGGTAACTTTGCAATGTGAAACAATTTGTGCGAATATTCATCATATGTCTGCTGGCATTTGCCGCGCCCGGCGCGGCAAATGCCCAGATTATTTCTGTAGACGGCGAAAAACTCGATGCCGACAGCATCAGGAAAGACTTTGACAACCGGCCATACTTCGGGCTGTATAAAGACAACTACTTCATCTTCGGCCCCTCTATCGGTCCGAAAATGACACGCCAGAACACAAACATCAAGTTCCAGATTTCAATAGCGCAAAGACTTACACGCTCCACACTGCCATGGGGCACATACCTCTACCTCTTCTACTCTCAGAAATGCTTCTGGAACGTGCTGGAAAACTCCATGCCCATGACCGACCTTAATTTCAATCCGGGAATCGGTCTTACAAAACCCCTGTTTGTAAAAAACAAATTCATAGGCAAGGCAACCCTGATGATCGAGCATGAGAGCAACGGTCGCGACGGCGACGCCTCCCGCAGCTGGAACAAAGTATCGCTGGCGGCCAATATCCTCATTGACAAAAACCTGATGGTACACGGCAAAATCTGGGCCCCGATAATCGACGGAATGAACAACAAGGACATTCTCAAATACTGCGGCATATACCAGGTGGGAATGCAGGTGATGAGCAACGACCAGCGGTTCACCGGATCGGTGATACTGACCAAACGCTCCGGATGGAATTTCAACTACAACACCGTGGTGGAAGTGGGATGGCGTGTGTTCAAACGCGACAACCAATACCTCTTCCTGCAATACTACAACGGACGCGGCGAAGGACTGCTCGCATACAAGGAATTCCACTCGCAGCTCCGACTTGGAATCTGCATCAAACCCACTCTGTTCTCCGAATACTGATTCGCGACGGCTGAGTACGACTGCAGCAAATCTTTTTTGATTCATGACGCGTTTTATTATCAAGAAAAACATTTATGTCATGAAACACAACAAGATATTCATACTGCTCGCAGGCTTGCTGACAACCGTGGCCTGCGCATCCTGCACCGATATGCTGTGGAGCGTAGGCACCGATGTCGGAACCGACTACTACTCGCCGTATTACGGATACGACAACAGCATATGGAACAACGCGCTGAACGGATTCTACGGACCGCTGTGGACAGCTCCGCCGGTATCCGTTCCATACCGTCCGGCATGGAACGGATACAATCCCGGACCGGCCATACGCCCTGTCAGACCCTCGGGAGGCGCAAACAGGCCCGTTACCCTGCCCGCAAGACCGTCGCAGAACCCGGAAGGAGTCTCCGGACAGCCCACCGCTCCATCGGTACGGCCCGGCGGCTCGCAACGACCCGGAAACAACGGCCGACCACTGCCTAACCAATAACAACCGGTAACAACCGGCTCTAAATAAATGCAAAAGAAAAAAATAACCGAAATGGGCCGCCTGAGCGTGGCCGAATTCAAAAAAGCACAAAAGCTCCCGCTGACGGTAGTACTCGACAACGTACGATCGCTTAACAACATAGGCTCAATATTCCGCACCTGCGACGCCTTCGGCATCGAACGCATAATGCTGTGCGGAATATGCGCCACTCCGCCAAGCGCCGAAATACACAAAACCGCCCTCGGTGCCGAAGACTCGGTAAACTGGGAATACCACCGCTCCACGCAGGAAGCCCTCGACAAACTCGAAAGCGAAGGCTATACCATATGCTGTCTCGAACAGGTACACGGAAGCATAAGCCTCGAAAAATTTACCCCCGACTTCACTAAAACACCTTATGCACTCATAGCCGGACACGAAGTCGACGGCGTAGACCCCGCCGTGGTCGACCGATGCCACCACTGCCTGGAAATACCCCAAGTGGGCACAAAACACTCCCTGAACGTATCGGTAAGCACCGGAATTGCCATCTGGCACTTCTTCGAAAACAAACTGCCCGGATAAGGCAAAATGCACCTCAAAAGCACCCAAAATAAGCGATTTTAGTTAAAAGGTCTTAAAAAGAGCACTTAAAGGTGCAATATTTTTTTTCATATCAAAAATAGTGCGTATATTTGCACTCGCTTTCAGGCACGGCCCATTCGTCTATCGGTTAGGACGCAAGATTTTCATTCTTGAAAGAGGAGTTCGATTCTCCTATGGGCTACCAAATCAAACAACAAAAGCATTCAATCAAACCAAAAAATGGCAAACCATAAGTCATCAATCAAACGCATCCGTCAGACCGAAAGCCGCCGTCTTCGCAACCGCTACTATGCAAAGACTGCCCGCAACGCTGTACGCAACCTTCGCAAGATGACCGACAAAGCCGCCGCTGAAGCAAAGCTTCGCGAAGTAAGCGCTATGCTCGACCGTCTCGCTTCAAAGAAAGCTATCTCAAAGAACAAAGCCGCCAACCTCAAGAGCAAGCTGGCACACCATATCGCCAAGCTCGCTGCCTGATACGGCATCACATAAGCCTTCGGGCGTAAGGATGGCCCATTCGTCTATCGGTTAGGACGCAAGATTTTCATTCTTGAAAGAGGAGTTCGATTCTCCTATGGGCTACCAAAAAAAGAGTTGT
>JAIDBM010000004.1 GCA_029056365.1 Muribaculaceae bacterium
AATTAACTCTGTTGTTTGCCATGTTGATAGCCTTTGGTATCAATCATGCATACGCCAAGATTCCCGTTGTTTACGGTACACATGAGAAAATTAATGAGATAGCGACACTTCCATCGGACTATGATGATGAAGACGGAGCTTATAGTCTCGGATACAAATACACTATGGCCCATTTGTTTTGGGTTCCCCTGTGGCAGACCGATGAAGGAAAAGTTGTTGCAATACATCAGGGCGACGACGAAACCTGGTATGACATCGACGAATGGCTTGACGATTCCGAACTTCGCGATGTGATTCTGTCGGATGCAGGAGTGAACGATATCGCCGAACTTCAGCAGATGCCGTTCTGGGATGCATGGGGCGGCAAGCTTCTGGTCGGAGGCATTCTGCTGGTCATCATAGCAGGAGCTGTAATGGGCAGGTCAGGCAAAGATGAAGAAGCAGAGCCTGCAGCAGAAGCAGAAACAGAATAGACACTCTTTACATAAGAAAACAAGGTATCGGCCGGATATGCGCAATACACATATCCGGCCGATACCTTGTTTTGAAGAAAGATGTTACGCTTTCAGCGTCTTGACCCAGGCGGCGATGCGCGAATCGGTGAGATCGGCATGATTTACCTCATCGAGCATCAAGCCTACAATGTGCCCGTTTATTTCGGCGGCACTGTCGTCGAAGTCATATCCGTCGGCATTGAATTCGCCAACGAACACAGCGCCCGTATCGCGTAGTTTTTTATATATGTCGCCAATTGCGCTGTTGAATGAATCCGACATGGATTCATCGCCGCATCCGAAAATCGCAATCCGGTGGCCTCTCAGGTCGAGAGCCTGGGCACCATCAAGAAAGTCATAGAAATCCGGTTGAACATCGCCGTTGTTCCATGTGCTGGAGCCGATGATGTCGAGTTCATATTCGCCGAGTACCGAGGGTGCCGTAACGGCAACATCGTGGATGTCGTCGTTCGACACTCCGAGGACTCTTGCAATCCGGCGTGCGATTCCGGCAGTAGTGCCGGTGGTCGAGCCGTAGAAAATACCTGTTTTTTTCATTTTGGGAGAGAGTGAAGTCAAGTTTATTTATCGGGAACCGGTGCTATCAGTTTATAGCCCTTGCCGTGTATGTTGATTATTTCGATAGAAGGATCGTCTTTGAGATGCTTGCGCAGTTTGGTGATATATACGTCCATGGAGCGTGCGTTGAAGTAATTGTCGTCGATCCATATTGTCTTGAGGGCGAAATTACGTTCAAGGATTTCGTTTACATGTGCGCAGAGCAAACTGAGCAGCTCGCTTTCTTTTGTGGTAAGTTTTGTCACCTTGTCGTCGATCATCAGCACCTGTTTCTGAGTGTCGAACGTGAACTTTCCGATTTTATACATGGTGATTTCCTTGCCTTTTTTCCCTTTCACCCTGCGAAGGATGGCCTCGATTCTGAACACGAGTTCTTCCATCGAGAATGGTTTGGTTATGTAGTCGTCGGCACCGATTTTGAAGCCTTCCAGAATGTCGTCTTTGAGCGATTTCGCTGTCAGAAAAATCACAGGTACTTCGGAATTTACAGTGCGGATTTCCTGTGCGAGAGTGAAGCCGTCTTTTTTAGGCATCATCACGTCAAGCACGCAGATATCGTATTTACCTTTAAGAAAAGCCTTGTAACCACTGTCGCCGTCGGCGAACAGGTCGGCGTTAAAGCCTTTTGCCTGGAGGTATTCTCTCAGGAGCATGCCAAGATTTCCGTCATCTTCGCAAAGCACTATACGCA
>JAIDBM010000040.1 GCA_029056365.1 Muribaculaceae bacterium
GGTGGGTATGCACTTCGTAGGCGAAGTCGATCACGGTGGCGTTCTGCGGAAGAATAATCTTTTTTCCGGTAGGTGTGAACACCTGTATGTCGTCGTTATAGAAGGCTGTGATTATGTCTTCCATGTAGCGGTCGTTGTGTTTTGAGCCGCTGATAGTGTCGTGGAGCACCTTGCGGAATTTCTCAATCCACATCTGAATGTTGCTTTCGGTCCGCTCGGCCACACAACCGAGTTGCGACTGACGAATCATGGCCTCGCTGCTGATGTGTACCTCCTGCCAGCGTCCGAAGTCGGGGAGCAGTTTCACGTGTATGCTCTGATAGCCGTTCTCTTTCGGAGAGTCGATATAGTTGCTCATGCTGCAGTGCTTTTCCTTGAAGCGGTCGGTAAGTATGCAGTATATTTTCATGGCCATTTCCTTTTCGCTCATCGAAGTGTCGCACTCGTTGAATACTACTTCTACAAAGTGGCGGTATTTCAGATGATTGAAATCGTCGCCATACTTTTTCATCTTGCGCCACAGACTGAATGGCCGGCGATAGTCGACATATACACGGGCTTTTATGCCGGCATCGGCAAGTGTATCCTGAATCTGGCTGCGGAAAGTTTCAAGATTGTCTTTGTTGGCCTCGACATGCCGGGCGATGAGGGTTGAGATTTCCTCGAATTCGTCGGGACAACGGAAGCGGAACGAGAGGTTTTCCAGCTCGGTCTTGATGTTGTAAAGGCCCAGACGGTTGGCGAGCGGGGCATAGAAGTAGTCGGTCTCGCCGGCGATTTTCATCTGTTTCTCCGGTTTCATCGACTCGAGAGTCCGCATATTGTGCAGCCGGTCGGCGAGCTTCACGAGTATGGCACGGATGTCGTACTGCATGGAGTTTAGCAGCTGACGGTAGTTGTCGAGTTGCTTGGAAAGTTCATAGTCGTGTGTGGGTTTCTTTGTTACCACACGAACAAGAAACGCCACATCGTCGCCAAAGCGTTTGCGTATGTCGTCGATGGTATAGTCTGTATCCTCCACTACATCATGCAGAAAACATGCGATTACCGGATTCGCGCCCAGCATTATTTCCTCCGCTGCAATTTTAGCCACAGCAATCGGATGGAGAATATACGGTTCGCCGGTTTTGCGCTTCTGTGATGCATGCGCATCCCGGGCCATATCAAACGCGGCACGGATTCGGATTGTATCCTCATATGATACACGTCGGGCCATTACCTCGAAAACTTGGTCGGCCTGCTCCTGGATGATTTGGTCGTAGTGGTTTTGCATTGTCATGATAAGGATTGTGGTTTACTCAATGTCCAAAGTTACAAAATTCTGTTGAGATAGAGTCGCTTCAGCTTTAGATTTTCTCGTTTTCACTCGAAAAGACTCCTAAAAAATGAAATAATCTTTTCCCTGTTTCGAAACATGATATAGGCGATTATTGCTGTCCATACAAGTGCCATATTATAAGCTATGTGATTAATTGTTTGATATTCAATATGTTTTTTAGCGGGCTCTAACTGTACATCTCGTCATATTCCATCGCTCCTAATTCCTTGTCGCTTACCGATGGATAATTGTATTTCCGTATTAATATGCGTGTGGAAACAGAAGTGTTCTGATATCTGTCGCCTAATAGAACGCAAATAAGCTCTTTTACCTTGGAGGCGGCTTCATCGATTCGCCGGTCTGTCACCC
Organism: Muribaculaceae bacterium; assembly: GCA_029056365.1. GTDB lineage: Bacteria > Bacteroidota > Bacteroidia > Bacteroidales > Muribaculaceae > CAG-873. Next base: position 1,688 of record JAIDBM010000040.1, read on the forward strand.
GTTGGGTATAGCACATGGCAATGGACTTCGAGGCCGGGCAGCAGTAGACGCCGTTCCACATTGATTTGAAGTCCTTGGCCCGATACAGGTAATACAGCAGCGACTGTATCATATTAATCCTTTCGGAGAATGAGAATATCTCATCGTGCCGTGCTTTATCGATTTTAGGCACTTTTACATCTTCAAGCAGCTTTACAGCCTCATATTTAAGCTTGTCGGAGAAATCCTTGTCTGCCATGACACAAAGCAAGCCCATAAGATTGTAATTGAATTCCGAGGGCGGATCAACCGGAGCGTTGAAGCCATCGAGCGCCGACAGAAGCCGTCTGAAGTGTACAGCTTTTGAATCCTTGCGGTCGGGTGTGTGCATCGGTCTTTCCAGTGGAAGTACCGGTCCGTCTATGTCGCGGTATTCCAGACACAATAAAAGAGTGTCGACCAGACGGGTTGAATCCCATTCGTCGCTACGGTCAGTTGCCATATACCTGCATAAGGTGTCTAATTTATTTGAGAATCTGCCACTCATTGATAACGATTGATTTGGTTCATGGATATAAGGAGCGACATTGGCTTGAATATCTATCAGATGTTTCGGCGGTTTTGCGTACTACGGATAAAATGATTACATTTGCAGAAAATTGTTGAACCGGTTCTGAATAATTATGGATGTAAGATACACCCCTGAGAATATAAGCTCTCTTGGAAAGGATGAAGTGTTTGTGTACGGCAGCAATCTTGCCGGCAGACACAACGGAGGGGCGGCACGTGTCGCATATGAACGATTTGGCGCGATAATGGGTCAGGGAGTGGGAATGCAGGGGCAGTCTTACGCCATTCCCACCATGCAGGGCGGAGTTGAGACCATAAAACCATATGTCGATGATTTTATAGCGCTTGCCCGTGAGTGGGACCAGACCACGTTCTATGTAACCCGTATAGGTTGCGGCATTGCCGGATTCAAGGATGAACAGATTGCCCCGCTGTTTATCGATGCGCTCGACATGTATAACGTGCGTTTGCCGAATTTCGCCATGAAGAAAGCCTTTATCGAGCAATGGATGCCGGGAAGCAGACAATGAAAATACAGGAATTCGAGCGATATTTCAATAAACTGTACATGCCGCTTTGTATGTATGCGCTGCGTATGGTCGAAGATGTCGACATGGCCGACGACCTTGTGCAGGAAGCCTTTGTAAAAACATGGGAAAGCATCGACGGTGGTGTCGAAATAGGCAACTTCAAGGCATGGATGTACCGCTGTGTGAGAAACGGATGCGCGGCTTATCTGCGGAGCCGGAATGAATATGTGGATATAGCCGGGATAGTTCAGGCAAACGATGATGCGATAGACACTTCGGAGCGCGATGCCCTGATATGGCAGGCCGTGAATGCGCTGCCCGAGAAGTGCCGTGAGATTTTTCTGATGAGCAAGCGCGACGGCATGTCGAACGATGAAATTGCCGAGGAACTCAATCTGTCGGTGAAAACAGTCAAGAACCAGTTGACAAAAGCGTTCGCACGGATGCGTGATGCCTTGTCGGACGGCCATCGACCGTTTTTTCTCCCATTTCTTTGAAATTTTTTTATTTCCGGATAGGACTTTCCGGCTGCTGTTGCATCATAGGGTCAGATAAACCATAACAGTAGTTCTATGAAACTGAAACATAATCTGACATTCGCAATAGCTGTTGCCACAGCTTTTTCACTGAATGCCCGTCAGCCGCACAGCGGTTATCGCGGCTTTATCGACTGGTCGAACAATATCCGAAGCGACAAATATGATAACTGGCCTGTGCGCCAGACCGCATATTATACCGGAGTCACTACCTCACACGGCTACCAGATTAATCCGATGTTTTTTGCCGGAGCAGGCATAGGTGCGGAATATTGCAGCAACTACAGCGAGTTTATTGTGCCCGTTTTTGTGCAGGGCCGTGCCGACTTCAGTTTCGGAGCGTTCACGCCGTTTGCCGACATACGTCTTGGCGCCAATCTGTCAAGCGGAACCGGTGTGTATTTCTCACCATCGGTGGGGTATCGTTTCAACTGGGGGCGGAAAGTCGGTGTTAACGTTTCGCTCGGCATGACACTCGCCGGATACAAGTGCGAACTCTACGATGTTACAGTGACCCCCGACGGGTACTGGTCTCTGGCATATATAGGAAGCGAGCATCGCTCGCGACCGTATTTCTCGTTTCGTCTGGGATTCGATTTTTAAATACTTGAATTTTAGATGCTTGAATTATGGATAAAATAAAAGACAATATCGGTTTTGTGGCCCGTCATTACCGACGGGGTGCGTTTTCGGCCCGAACGGCCTGGTCGCGGATGGCTCTCGCACCGGTGCCGCTGTGGCGTCGGTTAAAAGTGGCGGCCTCGATAGCCGCGATACTTGCCCTGGCAGTCTCGGCGGCGGTGGTCATTCGCCATCAGACGGTCGACATACGGCAAGAGACTCAAACGGAAATACCTGCAACCGCGTCTGAGGCAACGGCACAGATAAAGACCATCGACTTCGATAACGTTCCGCTCACAACGGTGCTCGACCGTATCCGCGAAGTATACGGTGCCGAAGTGGTGAACCTGCCCGAAAATGCCGATGAAATCAGACTCACGCTCCATTACGAGGGTACTGCGGCCGACCTTGTTGACACAATCAATGAAATACTTGGCACGGAACTGGAAGTAAGAGCCGATTGAAATGAGACGTTTTATATTTATTGTTCTTTTGCTGCTGGTGGCGGCAGGAGCGCAGGCGCAGAAGGTGAGTGTTTCGGCCGACAACCGTCCGGCTGCCGAGGTTTTCCGTCAGCTCATCGATCAGACAGGCATGAACTTTGTGTACCCGTCGGATTTGCTCGATGGCCTGAGGGTAAGCGTTCATGCGAGAAAGGAACCTCTTAAGAAGGTGCTCCGGCGCATGTTCAGGTCAACCGGGATAGAATTTTCTGTCAAGGGCAACAATGTGCTGCTGAAACGGCGCTGTGTGAAGTCGGACGAACGTCAACACACTGTGCCTGCAGTCGATGTCGCTGTGCCCCGGGCCTCCGAAACCCGGCCCGAGATTCTTGGAGAAGTTGTAGTGGAGTCGCGGCTGGAGGCGCCGGCTGTGGGCACAGCGGAAGTAGGCGCAAAAAAACTCACGGCCGGTGAAATAGCAAGAACTCCGGTGTTGTTCGGCGAGGCCGATGTGGTGAAGGCCCTGCATATGCAGCCGGGAGTTACCGAGGGCAGCGAGGGGATGGCCGGGATGCATGTGCATGGTGGCGGCTCCGATGAGAATATGTATATGCTCGACAATGTGCCGCTTTATCATGTGAACCACTTTGCAGGCTTGTTTTCGGCTTTCAATGTCGATGCGATACGCTATATCGATTTTTTCAAGTCGTCGGTTCCTGCCAGATACGACGGGCGTCTGTCGTCGTTTCTCGATGTGCGGACCATAAACGGCGACTCCGACGGACATCATGGCTCTGCCAGACTCGGACTCACATCGGGGGCCTTCAATATCAACGGCCCTATAGGCGGTCGGACCACCTATGCGGTGGCCTTGCGGCGGTCGTGGTACGATGTGCTTACAATTCCGGTTGTGGCTTTGATTAATTCAGCGTCCGACGATGAGAAAATACGTTTCCGTTATGCCTTCATGGATCTGAACGCCAAGGTCTGCCACCGCTTCAGCAACCGTACATCGGCAAGCATAAGCGTGTATTTCGGCGACGACAAGATAGGGTCGGGCGATAAGTCGGACAGCGATGTGGACAATGGTTATTTTTATGACGACAAGTATGATCTCCATTGGGGAAACCTGGTGGCTCAGGCAGGCGTGACACACCGCTTCACTCCGTTGCTCACGGCAGAGTTCACAGCGGCGTTCACCCGTTATTTCTCGTCGATGAAAAAAGACGAGTGCGAAACTGAGAGATACAACAGCGAAACAGTGTCGTCGACCCGCTTGAAGCTAAACACCTCGAACAATATCAACGACTGGATAGTCAGGGCCGACTTTCGCTGGAATTCAGCTGAAAACAACTGTCTGCGCTTCGGCGGCGGATACACGCTGCACAGTTTTTTGCCGGAACGTTATCAACGGGAGAGCAATGTGAACGGAGTAATCGTGGCCACACGGGATTCGGCGGGCCGATATCCGGCAAGCGAACTGAACGCATATGCCGAAGACGAATGGCGGATTTCGGAGAGTCTGCTTATGAACGCGGGCCTTCATGCCTCGCTGTTCCATATCGGCGGCTCGACTCACGGAGGTCTGTCGCCGAGGCTCTCTCTGTCGTGGCGAATCAACGGCAACTGGGCCTTGAAGGGCGCATACAGCCGCACCGTGCAGTATGTGCATCAGCTTTCGAAGAATTATCTTGCACTGCCTACCGACCAATGGATACCTGTAACAGGCGGGTTCAAGCCGCAGACTGCCGACAAAGTTGCCGCCGGAGTTTACTGGCAGGCCGACAACGGCATGTACTCGGCATCGGTCGAAGGTTATTGGAAAGAGATGCACAACCTGATTGAATATCGCGACGAATATTATCTGCGGCCGCCTATGGAGATGTGGAATTCGCGTCTTACCTCCGGAAGCGGCACTGCCAAAGGTGTTGATTTCAAGATTGAAAAGACTGCGGGCCGTATGAGCGGGCATATTGCATATTCGCTGGCGTGGGCCGACCGTCATTTCGCTGAAAAGAACGGCGGACGACCTTATCCGGCCCGTTTCGACAACCGGCATACCATAAATCTGTTGCTCAACTGGAATATCAGTCCTAAGGTAGCCCTGAACGCTGCATGGACAGGTCACTCGGGAAATCATTACACTTTTATGCCGCAGAGCTGGCTGGGTCCTGAATTCGGGTCGGCCTTCGGCTCTCACGATGTGCCGATGAAGACCGACGTGAACAATTATCAGCTCCCGTTCTATCATCGGCTGGATATCGGTCTGACTGTGCGTAACCGTCATGGATTCTGGAACTTCGGCCTGTATAATGCCTATTGCAACATGAACACAATAGCAATACGGCGAGGCTGGAAGGAAATCAATGAAATGACTCCGGAGGGTTTCGTGCATACATCGCGTCCTGTATTCCAGAAAGTAAGTCTGTTACCTGTAATTCCGTCAATATCATACACATGGCAATTCTGAAAAGATTATCATACATTTTGCCGACAGCACTGATGCTTACCGGCTGTTATCATGAATTCACACCCGAGGTCGACACAAAGCCGGTGCTGTGCATGAATTCGCTTATCACCGCCGGCGAGCCGATTGAAGTTGAGCTTACACATACATGGCTTTACTCCGACCAGAACGCCGACTGCAGGGTGAGCGATGCCAGAGTGTCGCTGTATGCCAACGATGTCGAAGTAGCCTCGGATTATATACCTCGTGAAGGAGACAGAATCCGCATCGTTGCATCGAGCCGTGCCTATGGCAATGCAGAGGCCGAAGTCACGGTGCCATATGCCGTAGAGGCAAAGGTGCTTGAGAGCAGGCCGGACCATGCAAGGGTGGGGTGCTATGAAAGCAACGGCTTGCTGACAGCCGATGTTACATTCGACATGAATTTCGCTCTTGCGATAGACGACCCCGCCGGCGCCGACAACTATTATCTGTATGAATGCATGGGATATTCCTCGTTCGATGGAGAATGGCCCGATTATACCGATTATTATGAAGACATTTCATATTTTAATACAGGAATATTCCGCTATGAGGCTGAACCGATATTCGCGGAGCATATCGATGTGCTGGAATCTGTTACAGGATCTGATGCATTTGGCTTCACCTTCTTTACCGACCGTCAGTTCCAGGGAAGCCGCTACACTCTCAATCTGATGTATTCCGGTGCCACCGCCCACATAACGGCAGATGCAGGCGACTTGCAGTCCGTTCCGGAGTGTGGATTTGAGATATGCCTGTACTCGGTTTCGGCAAGCTATTACAACTGGGCCAATTATTGCTGGCAGGTAGATTCAGGATTGTTGGGAGAGGTCGGCGATGTGGGACTCGGCGATCCTCTGCAGGCCTACAGCAACGTGTCGACAGGTGCCGGAGTTGTGGCCGCCCGTTCGGCTGCAGTCTACAGAATAGATATGAGCGACTTTTTGCGCGAGGCGTTGGAACAGGCACTGAAGAAAGAGTGAGAACCTGCATGGGGAATAATCCCGGAAAGTACAAAAAATTGACAAAAAAACATATGTGAAGGTTCGGAAAAAACAACTATCTTTGTGCAAAAAACAATGCACATGAAAAATACCTTGTTGATGGCTCTGGCTATAATGGCTGCCGGAACTGTATCGGCCCAGAAAACCGACTGGGCGAATTTCAGCCGTTACGAGCAGAGTAACACCGAAATTGCCGCTGCTCCGGCGCAGGTACGTAGAGTTGTGTTTTTCGGAAACTCGATTACCGATGCATGGCCTTCGGTGCGCCCGCAGTTTTTTAGCGGAAACGGGTTTGTGGGGCGCGGAATAAGCGGGCAGACAACCTATCAGTTCCTGTCGCGTTTCCGCGACGATGTCATAAATCTGCATCCGGAGTACGTGGTAATAAACGCGGCAACCAACGACATTGCTGAAAACACCCATCCGTATAATGCCGACCGCACGTTCGGAAACATAGTGTCGATGGTGGAGCTTGCCAAGGCAAACGGCATTGAACCGGTGCTTACAACAACACTGCCTGCAGCCGCTTTCTATTGGAACCCGGAGATAAAAGACGCTCCCGAGAAAATTGCGGCACTCAATGCACGCCTGGCTGAATATGCGCGGACAAACGGCATTCCGTTTGTCGATTATCATTCAGCGCTGCTCGGCGCTGACGGACGCGGACTCGACCCCCGCTTCAGCGAGGATGGCGTGCATCCGAACGCCGATGGATATTCTGTGATGGAGAAACTGATACTTCCCTACATCGGTGGCGATGCAACCGATGGAACAAATTGATATTACTATGTATAATCATGACAACAGAGTGGTAATCACCCTCGATGCCGGAGGCACCAACCTTGTGTTCGGTGCCATGCGTGGCTGCGAATTCATTACCGAACCGATTACATATCCGTCGAATGCCCACGACCTGAAGCTGTGCCTCGACACAATGGTGCGCGGATTCCGCGAGGTTATAAACTCGATAGACGAGAAACCGGTGGCCATCAGTTTCGCGTTTCCCGGCCCTGCCGACTATCCGGCAGGCATAATAGGCGGTTTCCTTCCGAATTTTCCATCATTCCGCGAAGGTGTGGCTCTCGGGCCTTTTCTTGAACATGAGTTCGGAATACCTGTATTTATAAATAACGATGGCGACCTTTTCGCTTACGGCGAGGCCTTGTGCGGCGCTCTGCCGGAGCTGAACCGCCGGCTGCGCGAGGCCGGTGCTGCCAAGCAGTATCATAATCTGCTTGGCTACACATTCGGTACCGGGTTCGGTGTCGGACTGGTGGTGAACGGTCAGCTCAATCAAGGCGACAATTCGTGTGTTGAGACATTCTGTCTGCCACATAAGACCAAACGGGGTATAATAGCCGAAGAAGGTGTAGCGGTACGCGCTGTAAAGCGTGTATATGCCGAGGCGTCCGGAGAATACGATGCGGCTCTTGAACCGAAAGACATCTGTGAGATAGCCGATGGTGAACGTCCTGGAAATGTGGAGGCCGCCAGAAAAGCTTTTGCCGAATTCGGCGAGATTGCCGGCGATGCCATGGCTGTGGCAGCACAGCTTGTCGATGGCATTATAGTGATTGGAGGCGGTATAACTGCCGCCCGACATCTGATATTGCCATCGTTGCTCGCAGAGTTGCGTTCAACTCTGGCAACACTTGGCGGCGACAGTGTGCGCCGTGTGCAGATGGAAGTGTTCAATCTTGACGATCCGGCTGAATTCGAGCGTTTCGCCAAGGGCAACAGGCGCACGATTACAGTGCCGGGAACGAATCTGAGTGTAGAGTACGATGATATGAAGCGTATCGGTGTTACTTTTTCAAAACTCGGGGCCAGCCGGGCAATATCGGCCGGAGCCTATGCATTCGCGCTTTCGAAAATCGATGCCAGGGAGGCGGAATAACGTCATGCCGACTAATAAAATACTATATGTAATATTGTCGCTATCTGTTGTATTCATAGCTCTCCGCGCAAATGCACAGGAGTCTGGAATATCACGGAACGACAATGGAAAAGACTGTTTCCGCGATGGTCTTCAGTGTATTGTCGACAAGAACGCGATTGAAAAGCGACTGAAAGCCTACATTGCATCCAGGGATGCTCATGTGGGTGTGGCTGTTATTGTTAATGGCAAGGATACAGTAGGCGTGAACGGCTCAGAGTATTTTCCTATGATGAGTGTGTTCAAATTTCCTCAGTCATTGGCAGTAGCCGACTTCTGTCTGAAAAACAATGTCGGTTTGTCGGATTCGGTAAAAATTGATGCCGACGAGATAAAAGAGAATACATGGAGTCCGATGCGGGAAAAATATGGAGTGCGGAACCTGAAACTGCCTCTGTCGGAGCTGCTCGATTACACACTCCAGCAGAGCGACAACAATGCCTGCGATATACTTTTCCGTTTTATCGGAGGAACTTCCGTCGCCGACAGTCTGATGAAATCGTCGGGATTCGATGATATTCAGATTTCCCAAACCGAGGATGATATGCACCGGGAGCCGGACCTCTGCTACCTTAACCGCACTACACCGATGGAGATGGCCCGTCTGTTCGACAGGTTCTATCGTCAGGAAATGCGCCATGACAGTCAGATACATGAATTTATTGCAGCCAGTATGATGTCTTGCTGTACAGGACTTGACAGGCTCCCGGCTCCATTGAAACATTCCGATGCACAGATAGGCCACAAGACCGGAACTGGTGATATGAATTCTCAGGGACGAATAATGGCAATCAATGATGCCGGCTATGTGTTTCTTTCAAATAATACAGGCTATGCCATTGCTGTGTTCGTTGCGGACTCAGCCTATGGGATGGCTGAGACTTCGAAGATAATAGCCGACATATCGGATATTGTTTTCATGGCGTTGTCAGAGTAGCGGTAAAGTATTATAAAAGAGGCTGTGCCAGCATCTGTACAGGCAGCAGACTTGCACTATAAAAGGAAGAAGGTGGAGAAGGTTCTGGAAGACCTGTTCCACCATCCTTTACAACATTACCACCGGGATAACCGTTAATATTAGGAGCACCATTTTTAAGTGCTTGAAAATTTGCGGCAGTAAAATATTTGTCGTAACTTTGTGGAACAATAACTAAAAAACAAATTGATATGGAAACGACAAACACAATCCGAATCCCCAATCCTTCGAAGAAGTTGGTCGCTTTCATAAAGGAAGCGCAGCAAGAGAAGAAGGAGCGCATGAAAAGAATCTGTGATAAATATCGTAAA
>JAIDBM010000041.1 GCA_029056365.1 Muribaculaceae bacterium
GGCGACTGGAACGGTTCGCTTGGTCTGGTTCCGGTGATAAGCACTAATGAGGAAGGCGTTGAAGTGACTGAAATGTATGGTTCGCTTGTAAGCACAACCGAGGCTCAGAGCGAGGCAGGCGTAATCAGCCAGGAAGGCCCCTACCTGCTCACTGTGAACCTCGAGTCGATGACCTACACTCTGGCCTTCGCCATCGAGAACCTCTGGGTTCCCGGTATAGGCACTTCGACCTCCGACTTCAGCAAGGTTCCCCGCCTGTTCACCAACGACTACGTTACCTATATGGGCGCCGCTCACCTCAACAAGCAGTGGTGGCTTACCGGCCAGGCATCGACCACAGGTCTGAACTACCGCACCGCCGAAGGAACCGAGCAGACAGTCGAGGGTTTTGTGACCTCGGGTGAAATACAGTCGTACAGCGGCACCGACGGAAAGCGTATGCCAATCGGCACCAACGGTCTCTACTGGCTTAATGTGAATCTGGTTACAATGAAGTACACCGCCACTCATCTGAGCCGTGTGAGCCTTGTGGGCGCCTTCAACGGCTGGGATGCGGCCAAAGCGTTTGACCTCACTCCCGACAGCAAGTTCACCGTATGGACCGGAACCGTGGACCTTGACGGCGAATTCAAAATCAACACCAACGGCGAATGGAATGTGGACTTCGGTTCCAATACTTCGGCCATAGGCACTTCCAACGCGCTCGACTACAAGGGTGCCAACATGAGTGTGGCGGCAGGAAAATACGATGTGAAGGTCGACTTCTCCACTCTGCCCTACACAATCACTCTGAACGCAAAATAATCATCTATCCTTTATACAAATCTTCCCCATGCCGGGCGCGTCTGCGTGAGCAGCTGCGCCCGGCGTTTTTATTTGACATTTTATTTCCTTTGTTTGCCAAAAAACAGCAAAAAAAATTGTGAAATCGAAAATAATGGCGTATATTTGCAGCCGGATTGACTATCCCGCCTTTAAGGAAGATAAAAGATACATACTTACTTACGTATACAAATACCATAAATAAAACTAAATCAAAACTTTTTCACATGAAGAAATTTTACGCTTTTGCAGCTGCTGCCATCGCTACTCTGTCGATGAACGCACAGC
>JAIDBM010000042.1 GCA_029056365.1 Muribaculaceae bacterium
CACCATATCCAACTACCAGCCGGTCTACGGGCCGTGTCCTGAACTCGGCGGCAACACCGATGAAGTTCTGAAATCGCTCGGATACACCGATGAACAGATTAAGGAATTCGCGGCAAACGGCACTACTACCCCTCTAAAAAAAGCCTGACCATGACAACTACAAACAATAACAGCACAACCGCTCCGAAATTTCCGGAACAGGTCACAGGCATGTATATACTGGCCGAAGCACTGCGACGCATCGGACTGGATACTGTCTACGGCCTTGTAGGCATACCCGTGACCGAAGCGGCATATGCCATGCAGAAAACAGGCGTGCGATATGTAGGATTCCGGTTCGAACAGCAGGCAGGCATGGCTGCCGCCACTCACGGGTTCCTGACCCGCAAACCAGGTGTACTGCTTACCGTATCCTCGCTCGGATTCATGAACGGCCTTACCGCCACAGCCAACGCCACCGTGAACTGCTATCCGATGATACAGATTTCTGGAGCTACCGACCCTTCGATGGTTGACATGAAAATGGGCACATACGAAGAACTCGACCAACTCAATACAGCCCGTCCGCTCGTAAAACTGGCCTTGAGATGCACTCATGCGAAAGACATTCCATCGGCCGTGGCACGGGCATACCGCGCGGCGGTCAGCGGTCGGCCGGGTGGAGTATATATCGACATGACCACTCCGGCACTTGCAGAAATAATGGATGCATCTGAAGCCGAGAAACTGTTTTTCAGTCCTGTGGATATATATTCACCTGTGGCACCGAATCCCGATGCGGTCAGACTCGCGGCCGATGTCATATCAGCTGCCCGTCACCCCGCCGTTCTTATAGGCAAAGGCGCCGCATATGCACGCACCGAGGAACTGCTGAAGCAACTCACCGAAAAATACAGCATCCCCTACCTTCCAATGTCGATGGCAAAGGGTGTGTTGCCTGACAATGGTCCGCTGAGCGCTCTTTCGTGCCGGTCGACGGTAATGAAGGAAGCCGATGCGGTGATAGTGGTGGGCGCACGCCTGAACTGGATGCTTTCGTTCGGCCGAGGCAAATGGAATCCTGGAATCAAATTCGTGCAGCTCGATGTGGAACCCACTGAAATAGATGTGAACGTACCTGTTGCCGCTCCGGTCGTAGGCGACCTGACGCTAAGTCTCGAAGCTCTTCTTGACGAACTCAAAGACCGGCAGTTCCAGTCCGACCCGCAGTGGCTCGCGTCTCTGCAGGCCGAGGCCAAGGAAAAGAATGCCAGATTCGCCGCCAGACTGAAAGAAGCCGCCTCTGTTTCACCTATGAACCACTGGAGTGCATTGTCGGCCATAAAGCCTGTAATCGAGGAGAACCCCGACATAATTCTTGTAAACGAAGGAGCCAACACCCTTGACGATACCCGCGATGCCATCGACATGCTGTTGCCCCGACACCGCATCGACTGCGCCACATGGGCTATCATGGGCATGGGCATGGGTTCCTGCATTGGCGCCGCGATAGCCACCGGTAAAAAGGTTGTCGCCATCGAAGGCGACTCGGCGTTCGGCTTCTCCGGCATGGATTTCGCAACCATATGCCGTTTCGGCCTTCCGGTCACAGTTGTGGTTTTCAACAACGGCGGCATTTACAATAACATCGGAGTAAATCCGTCGACCGACCCGGCAATCGAACACGACCC
>JAIDBM010000043.1 GCA_029056365.1 Muribaculaceae bacterium
TTGTGCTGGGTTTGGCTATGCCGTGCAGAAGAGCGGTCCAACGCAGCATTAGTTTATCGGCTACGGCCGCAACGTTGGCGAGAACCCCGAGGGTGTGATAGAAGTTGTCTTTGTGGCCTCGTCCGTTCACTGTGTCTACGCCTTTCAGGGCCGCGAGTTCCGGAAATATCAGTTTGAGCAGACCGCTGTCGAGAAGTAGTTTCCACCCGATCGACGGTTTAGGCGATGCCATTATTTTGTTGAGTTCGGTGGTGATGCGTTCGGTTGTGATTATTCCGATGCGTTCGGCATTCCGTCTGATGGCCTCGAATGTCTCCGGATAGATTTCAAAGTCGAGCTGGGTGGCGAAACGTATTGCACGCATCATGCGCAGCGGGTCGTCGCTGAAAGTGATGTCGGGGTCAAGCGGTGTGCGGATGATGCGGCGTCTGATGTCGCCCAGGCCGTCGAAGAGGTCGGTGAGCGAGCCGAAGCTGTCGGGCGTAACGCTCAGAGCCATGGCGTTTATTGTGAAATCGCGGCGGCTGATGTCGTCTTCAAGAGTTCCGTCTTCCACCACCGGATTCCTGGAGTCGCTCCGGTATGATTCTTTTCGGGCGCCTACGAATTCAAGTTCGAGGTCGCCGCGCTTTACCTGGGCTGTGCCGTAGGTCTTGAATACCGACAGATGCGAGCCTCGCAGTTTTTTGTGTACTGCCTTGGCCAGTTCGATACCGGATCCGACGGTTACGAAGTCGATGTCTTTCGACGGACGGCCTATAATAAGGTCCCTTACATAGCCGCCTACGACATAGGCGCTGCGGTCCATGCCGGCGGCCACATCTCCTACCGATGCGAATATTTTGTCGTTGAGAAGAGAGGAGAAGTTGTGGTTTTCCTTATCCATTCCAGATCAGTTCATTCAAAATATATGATTTGTTCGGGGGCGTTTGTTATGCATTCGGCCGGACCTTCGGTCTTGACCAGTATGGTGCTCTCGATTCCTGCGGCTCCTTGGCCCGGGATAACGAATTTAGGCTCAAGCGCAATTGCATTGCCTGCTTCGAGTATGTCGCGGGAACGCGGAGAGATTACGGGGGCTTCATTGATTTCTATGCCAAGTCCGTGGCCTACAAAGGCCGCGTGCTGTCTGTGACCCATGAAGTATTCGGCCATGCCTGCTTCTTTTGCCATGGCTTCGGCTTTTTCATAGAGCTTTTTGGCTTCGACACCCGGACGGGCCATGTCGGTGAGCGCGTGTACAATGTCGATTGAAAGCTGATGAGCGGCAAGGGTTTTGTCGTCAAGGCTTTCAAGGGCGAAGCAGCGGGTCATGTCGGTCATATAGCCGGTGAAGTTTCCGTTTACATCCACCATTACGGTGTGGTGCGGCTCGATCAGACTGCCGTCGGCCCCCACCGGGAGCGAGGGATTGAGTCCGGCTCCGCCCATGGCGAAGTCGTATGGAGTGGGTATGTCGGAATTTTCTCCGGTGAGAACGTTGCCCATGTATATTTCCATGTCGCAGCCGTTTATGCGGAATATGCCCAGATTGCCTTCAAGACGCGACTGCCGTTCGATTTCCACCTGCAGTTCTATGTCGGTCATGCCCTGCTGATATATGTGTGGTATGCGGGAGTATACTCTCGCGTGCCGTACGCCTGATTCCTTCATCAGGTGTTGCTCAAGCCGTGTTTTTACTGCTCTTGCCGCCCGCATTGCCGGAGATGCGTTTGCGAAGCCTGTGCCGGGCAGAGCGTCCATGAGCCTTTTTGCCATGTTGAAGTTGAGAATGTCGAGCTCGAGGGCAATGCACTCCGGCGCGGTACATTTCGGATTCTCCTTTATGAGGGTTGTGATTTCGGCGAAGCGCCCAAGGCGTACGGCCCGGTCGCTTATCAGGTCGTTCGGACGTCTGACAATATAGATTGGCTCTTTGTCGGCTATGTTGTAATATATATATCCGGCGAACACGCGTCCGGTGAGATAGAATATATTTGCGCTGTCGCTTATAAGCACCGAATCCGCTCCTGCGGATACAAGGGCGTTCTTTACTCTTTCGAGACGCAGGGCCAGTTCGTCGTCGGCAAGCAGCTGCAGTTGTCGCGAATGTATGTCTTTGAATTGAGTCATTGTTTTCTTTGTTTTTAAATTTTAATCCCGGCATCGGTATCCGGAATGATTCAGCACCCCAGCAATATGCCTATTTGCTCTATGCCGGGCAGGGTGTCGCGCCGCATTATGTTTCGCAGCCGCAGCTTTTGTTTGCTGAATACCCGGAAGCGGGGGCTCAGAGTGTCGGTGAACTGGTAGCTTACTCCACTGCCTTTGCCATACCAGCGTCCGAAGTCATCGGCGAGTGTCAGCTCAATGGTGTCGGTCTGTACGGTAGTGTCGCCTGTGGGGTATTGCAGTTCCAGCCACAGATTGCTGTATGGGTATGCGTTGGAGTGCCGCACGCAGATTGTAAGCGGAACATCGGCAACGCTGTCGGCAAGCTCGGGCGTGAATGTCACCGTGTCGGTGAAAGCCCATCTGGCGTTGTCGAAGGTGTGGAAGTCGCTGTAATCGTTGTGGCGCAGACGGCAGGCCGACAGCACTGCCATCGTTACAATGACAAATATCGCTGCCGTTCTGTTCATGACTGGATATCGTTTTTTTTCTGCTGCAGTTTCTTGTCTTCTTCGGTTTTCTGGCTTTGGTCCGGTCGGTTTCCCTTTGCAGGTTTGTTCGGTCGTTTGCCTTTTGGTTTATCCGGCCGAGGCTGTTGCGGCTGGTTGCCGTCGGGTTTTTCAGCAGGAGCCTGTTGCCTGGTTTTGGTTCTGTTCGGGTTTTCGGACTGAGCCTTTGGTCTGCCGTCGCCTTTTGGCTGGCGTTGCGGCTCGCCCTGGGCCGGAAGCGGTTTCTTTTTCTTTTTGCGCTTTTTTTTGTCGAACCGGGTAAGGTCGTCATCGCCGAGAATGTCGCCGAATGCGGCTTTTTCTTTCGGCTTGATATCAGAGTCGCGCTGAAGATTCACGGGCTTTTCGCCGGCCTTGTTCATTGCTATGATTTCGAATGCACGGTCTGCATCGATGGTGACAAGGTTCACCGCCATCTGCTTGTCGGTGCTGTACGTTATCTCGCGTTTGAAAATGTCGGTTTTGAAATGGAAGTAAGTGGCATCGGCTGTTTCAAGGCGCACGTCTTTGTTAGGCAGCCGTTTCACGCTTTCCACATATGTGTCGACCTCGAAATTGAGGCAGCACTTGAGTTTGGCGCATTGCCCCGCGAGTTTCTGGGGGTTGAGCGAAAGGTCCTGGTATCTGGCGGCGCTTGTGGCTACCGACACAAAGTTCGACATCCAGCTGGCGCAGCACAGCGGTCGGCCGCAAGGGCCGATTCCTCCGATTCGTCCGGCTTCCTGACGTGCGCCAATCTGTTTCATTTCAATGCGTACGCGGAATGTCTCGGCCAGAACCTTGATGAGTTGTCTGAAGTCGACACGTTCGTCTGCGATGTAGTAGAATATTGCCTTGGCTCCGTCGCCCTGGAATTCCACATCGCCAATTTTCATGTTCAGCTTCAGGTCTTCGGCTATGCGCCTTGCTTTTATCATTGTTTCGTGTTCGCGGGCCTTGGCTTCTTCGAACTTTTCGAGGTCGGCAGGCTTGGCCTTCCGGAACACCCGCTTTATGTCGGCAAGGGCTTTCTGGCTTAGACGGCGCATGCGCAGTTCCACCAGAACGCCGGTGAGGCTCACCATACCCACATCTTGTCCGGGCTGAGCATCGACTACAACCATGTCGCCGATTTCCAGTTCAATGTTGGTAGGGTTCTTGTAATATCCTTTACGGGTGTTCTTGAACTGTACTTCCACAAACTCGCTGTCGGCACGTCCGCCGGGGATGTCGGCCAGCCAGTTGGTGCAGTGCAGTTTTCCACGTGGCTCGCCGCGCCGCCTGCGGCAGCAACCGCCGCAGGCTGAACCTTGTTGTTCTTTGTCTTTTTCGTTGTCTGACATAAGTGGGTTATTTGGCGAAGCTAACAGCTCTTGTTTCACGTATTACGGTGATTTTCACCTGGCCCGGATATGTCATTTCGTCCTGGATGCGTTTTGCGATTTCAGCCGACAGCTTTTCGGTTTCGTTGTCATCGATTTTTTCGGCGCCAACAATAACGCGCAGCTCTCGTCCGGCCTGTATGGCGTAAGTTTTTGTTACTCCTGGGTAGGAGAGGGCGAGCTGTTCAAGGTCGTTGAGGCGCTTGATGTATGCCTCGACAATCTCGCGTCGCGCACCGGGACGCGCACCAGAAATGGCATCGCATACCTGCACGATAGGTGCAAGGAGCGAGGTCTGCTCTATTTCGTCGTGGTGGGCGCCTATGGCGTTGCATATTTCGGCTTTTTCCTTGTATTTTTCGGCCAGTTTCATGCCTAAGAGTGCGTGGGGAAGTTCCGGTTCCTCGTCGGGCACCTTGCCGATGTCGTGGAGCAGACCGGCTCTGCGGGCTTTTTTGGGGTTGAGTCCGAGCTCCGAAGCCATGATGGCGCAGAGGTTGGCTGTTTCGCGCGAGTGCTGTAGCAGGTTCTGTCCGTAGCTTGAACGATATTTCATTTTGCCTACCATACGAATCAGGTCGGGGTGCAGTCCGTGTATGCCAAGGTCGATGCACGTACGTTTGCCTGTTTCTATTATTTC
>JAIDBM010000044.1 GCA_029056365.1 Muribaculaceae bacterium
TAATATTTCCGTGAGAGAACGATGCGGTTTTCATCTGTCCGTCGCGTATTGCCGATATCACGAAAATGTCGCTGAGCGCGTTTACGGCTTTAATGCCTACACCGTTGAGTCCGACTGATTTTTTGAAAGCGGCGCTGTCGTATTTTCCGCCTGTGTTCATTTTGGATGCCACATCGACGAGTTTACCGAGAGGGATTCCGCGTCCGTAGTCTCGTACGGTTACGTTTCCTTCGTTTATTTGAATGTCGATGTTGCGTCCGAAACCCATCATGTGCTCGTCGATAGCGTTGTCGAGCACTTCTTTCAGCAACACGTATATTCCGTCTTCACTGGTTGTTCCGTCGCCGAGTTTGCCTATGTACATGCCGGGGCGCCGCCTGATGTGTTCTTTCCAGTCGAGTGTGGTTATGTCGTCTTCGGTGTAGTTTACCGGAGGTGTGGTATGTGCGGTTGTATCCTCTGTGTTGTCGAAGGGCAGAGAGGTTATATCGTTGGTGTCGGACATGGTGGAAATTTGAATTCACCACAAATTTAGTAAATTTTTCGCAAATAGCGGTATCGGAGTGCTAAGTAAGTCGCGAAAAATTCTTAAATTTGCGTCTGGTGGCATTAGTCTGTCGCCGGAAGTTGATGATGAGCCGGAGTGTAGCCCAGATAAGTATTGTAATCCCGGTGTATAACCGGGCGGATGTGGTGTGTCGCACCCTTGAGTCGGTGTTTGACCAGACGGCCAGGCCTTTGCATGTAGTTCTGGTTGACAATGGCTCGACCGATGGCAGTGAGGCGCTGGTTCGTGAATGGGCGTTGCGCGTCGGGAGCGATGATTTTGTAGTCAAGGTTCTTTGTGAGAGTGAACGTGGTGCCGGAAATGCCCGTAACCGTGGTCTGGCTGAAGTTGAGACTCCGTGGACAATGTTTTTTGATTCCGACGATGTGATGTTGCCGGACCATGTGTCGCGGGTTCTACGTGCGATAGGCGGGAATCCGGATGTTGATGTGTTTGGCTGGGATTTGAGAGCGTTCGGCCCGGATGGGGTGGAACGGCGTTTGCTTTTTGAGCCGGATAGTCTGCCGTGGCACAATCTGATGCACGGAGCGATGTCGACGTTGCGGTATTGCGCCAGAACAGAGTTGTTCCGTAAGGCCGGTGGCTGGTGCGGGGGACTTTCGACATGGGACGATATAGAATTCGGAACACGGATTCTGCTTCATCGGCCTAAGGTGATGAAGCTTGAAGGTGCGCCGACGGCTGAGATATTTTATAGTCCGGAGTCGCAGTCCGGACCGAGTTTTGCCGCTACAGCCGCCAAATGCCTCAGGGCCCTGGATGAGATTGCGAAAAGTTATGAGGCGTTGGGTCCGCTCAGCCATGTTCGGCTTAAGAAGGCCATTCTTGCCGCCGACTGCCTCCGCGACGGCATGGAGTCCGCGCCGGAAATACTTCGGGATGTTCTTGCCTGCGAACCGGTCTTGTCCAATCGGGTGCTCTACAGGCTGGTATATACCTATCGTTTGTGTGGGGGCCGTGGAGCGGCCCGTATAGTCAAGCCATTGTTGAGATGAAAGAGTTACGACTGCAGATATTGATCAGCACATTCGGAGCCGCCGGTTTGCGCCGGGTGTCGAGGATGTCGTTGCCCCGGATCAGCGGGGTAGGGTATGTGGTGTCGTGTCAGGATCCGGATGGTGAAATCAGCTGTCCGCGGCAATTGCTTCCAGACCGTGCCGATGTAGAGCTGTACATTCATCCCGACCGTGGCTTGGGTCTTAACCGCAGCCATGCGTTGTCGCATGCCTGCGCTGAGTTTGTGCTTGTTGCCGATGATGATCTCGAGTACGACCGTGATTCGTTGTGTGAGGCATTGCGCATAATGGAGAGCCGCCCTGATACCGATGTGTTTGCTTTTCGCTACAGCGGAGCTGACAATAAGGTGTATCCACCGTCGGAGCATGACCTTGCCATACCGTTCAGGGGCTATAATCTTACATCGTTCGAACTTGCTTACCGTCTGTCGGCGATAAGGTCGAAGAAACTTGACTTCAGCCGTCTGCTTGGAGTGGGAGCGCCGTATCTTACCGCGGGCGAAGAGTCGGTGTTCACCGAGCGATGCCTGCAGGCGGGTCTCGCAGGGCGTTTTTTTCCGCTTACGATAGTGCATCATCCGGGTCTGACCACTGGTTTGCGTAGCGGTTCATCGCCCGGGGTTGTGCGCAGCATAGCGGCGTATATATATGTGAAATATGGTTTTGCCGAGGGTATACTTCGAAGTCTGTTGCTTGCCGGGCGTGTTCCGTTGCCGTATTTTCGGGCTCTGGGTTATGCTTTTCAGGGCATGTGTTATGCAATTAAACATAAAAGGGAGTTATGAAAGTGTTGCTTATTGGCGATTTCAGTAATTATCACCGGGCTCTTGGCGACGGGCTCAGGCAGCTGGGTCATGATGTTACGGTTGCGTCTTCCGGCACTCAGTGGCTTAATACCGAGCGGGATATTGATTTGCGCCGGAGTCCGGGCAAGTTTGGTGGAGCGCTTCTGTATGCGCGTTTGCGCAGTACACTTCTGTCGCGTCTGAGCGGGTATGATGTGGTGCAGATATGCTCGCCGTTGTTTGTGGAGCTTCGGCCTAAAAGGGTAAGCCGCATATTCGATTTGCTGAAACAGCGCAACGGCCGGGTATTTCTTACAGCGCTTTCCACCGACAGTCATTTGGTTGAACGTCTCAGCGGGAATGAACCACCGTTGCGATACAGCGAGTGGCAGATTGGACGTGAGCCGACTCCGTTCGCGCTTTCGGATGTGAACATGAGAGATGAATGGCTTGCACCTGAGATGGTGGCCAATGATAAGCATATCTATGATAATATCGATGGTGCGGTGACAGCACTTTACGAATATCATAAAATCATAGAAGATGTGATTCCTGCCGATCGGCTGGCATATGCCGGCATACCGATTGATATACAGAAAATAAAGCCGGTGCCGATGCCGCCGCTTGGTCCCGGAGACCCGGTGCGTATAATGGTGGCATATCCTCGGGCGCGAATGATAGAGAAGGGCGCCGACAGGCTTCTTGCGCTAGTAAGAGAACTTGAGCGGCGGCACCGTGGCTGGATTGTGGTTGATGAGGTTACACAGCTGCCATACAGCGAATTTGTTGAACGAATAGGCCGTAATCATATAGTTGTGGACCAGCTGTACAGTTATACACCCGGCACTACAGCTTTGCTGGCAATGGCAATGGGGCGTGTAGCCGTGAGCGGAGGCGAGGAGGAATATTACGGTTTCATAGGCGAGAAAGAACTTCGGCCGGTTGTGAATACTGATCCGTCGGATATGGATATTACAATGCGCAGAATCGAGGAGGTGGCGCTTGACCGCCGGCTGTTGCGGGAACTTGCTTCGCAGGGTCCGGAATTCGTACGTCGTCACAATGCCTCCGGGAAGGTTGCGGCCCGGTTCGAGCGATTCTGGCTTCGCTGACTCGGTTCAAACCCGAGAGTAATCATATTATGCCTATATGGCGGAACATGGCAGCGTAATATGCGGCTTTCTTTTCCAACGCAAGCGGATATGCCCGGCTTGTCGATGGCATGCGCCATATTTCAAGTCCGGTGGCCGATACTGTCATTTCGCCCATGCGGGGAATCTCGGTTCCGGTAAGGTTTGCTATAACACCGGCGGCTTTTTCGCCTGTAGTGGCTATTGAGTGGCACGTAGGTATTGAGCCGAGTAGCTCGAACAGGGGAGCCGGTTCGACAATTTCAAGAAATTTGTCGGAGGCGTTTCCTTTAAGGCGCCGTATCTTGCGGCCGGTATCGCTCATTGCAATGCCTTTTTGCTCAAGAAGCTGTATGATGTTTTCGAGGCGGAAGCTGCGTGTGTCGCGGTTGTAAAGGGCATCGCGGTTTCCATAGAAAATCAGGCCCATCATTGGCCAGAAGTCGTTTGTGCGGTTTGGATAGTAAAAGTCCATGGCCCATCGTTTCTGCTGAGGCGGAAAGGTGCCCATCACAAGCACCTTGGCGCCTTGGGGCAAAAACGGGGGCCACGGGTGAGATTCAATTTCCATCAGAAGTATCTGGCAATGGCTGAATCGAGATTCTGCCAGTCGGCAACGCGTTCCACCAGGTTGCCCTGGGCATCGAACACATATGTCATCGGCAACGCGTTTACGTTGTAGCTCGCTATTGGATTTCCCTGTTTTATGGCTGCGCTCCATACGCTTGTCCAGGGCAGGTTCTGGGCCAGTCGGTGCCATTCGGGTTCAGAACCGTCGACACACACTTGGAAAATACGGAGTCCTTTCGACTGATATTTGTCGTATACCGACTGCAGCACCATGGTATATGCCGGACTTTGTTCGGCCGAGTATGCCGCGAAGCTGAGCAGGAGCGGATGTCCGTTTCCTACATAATCCGACAGCTTGTGTTCCTTTCCGTTGATGTCGACCGACACTATATCGGCAGGCAGACTTGTGACAGTGGCTTCGATTTCACGTTCGAAAGCTCCGGGATTCCGGCGTTTCATCTCGTTGGCCACTCTTGCCTCAAGGAACCGGGTGCGGGGGTCGTCGGGCCGGAGTTGCTGGAATTTTGTGGCTACGGCACGCAGCATGTTGAAGTCGAAGCGGCTGCGGGTGACATCGTAGAGCGGTTTTCCGTCGAAGTT
>JAIDBM010000045.1 GCA_029056365.1 Muribaculaceae bacterium
GTATACCGGAACACTCAGCTCGACCTGCGAAACTACAAACGTATGCAGATGTGGACACATGCCGAGGCTCTTATCGACGACCATACCGACCTGCGCAGCGGCGACATATCGCTTTTTCTGCGTCTTGGCTCGGATGTCAAGAACAACTATTATGAATATGAGATTCCGTTGCAGCTTACTCCCCCCGGAGTTTATAACAACGACCTGACTTCGGCACGGTATGAAGTATGGCCCGAGAACAACTACATGAATTTCTCGCTTCAGTCGCTTGTCGATCTCAAGCAGGAGCGCAACCGGGCCAAGCGTAACGAGGAACCCGGGGTAGGTTATGGGGTTTTGTTCACCGGACGCGATCCCGACAACGAGCGCAACCGTATGGCGGTGATGGGAAACCCTACACTCAGCGATGTGCGCGTGATGCTTGTGGGCGTGCGAAACAACTCGTCGTCGACCAAGGACGGCATTGTGTGGGTGAATGAACTCAAGGTTACCGATTTCGATGAATCGGGCGGCTGGGCAGCAAAGGCCAACGCCACTCTGAACATGAGCGATGTGGCTACGGTAAATGTGGGTGCCCATGTGGAGACATCGGGTTTCGGCGGTGTCGACCAGAGTCTGAATGAACGCCGGCTCGACGATTATGAGCAGTATAACGTGGCGGTGCAGGCCGATCTGGGGCGTTTTCTGCCATCGGGCGCGAAGTTGCGTGCTCCGGTATATTATTCGTATTCGCGCGAGAAAACTTCGCCCAAGTACAATCCGCTCGACCAGGATGTGCTGTTGAAGGATGCTCTTGACGACTGCGACACAAAACAGCAGCGCGATTCAATCAACGCATATGCCATTGAAACGAACAGCACCGAGAATTTTTCGCTGAGTGCCATGAAGTTCGATGTGCAGTCGAAGGTGCCGATGCCCTGGGACCCCGCAAACTTCACAATCAACTTTTCGTACAGCAAGCGCAACAAAGTGAATCCGACCACTGAGTACGAATACACCAACGATTACCGTGGGTCGCTGCAGTATTCCTACACTCCGATGATAAAGAATTTCAAGCCGTTCAATTTCATAAAATCGAAAAACAAGAACCTGAAGTTCTTCAAAGACTGGGAGCTGCAGTGGCTGCCCACCAACATCAGCTTCCTCACTAACGTGTCGCGATACTATTACGAGCAGCAGACCCGTTCGGAAACCGATGTGATGTTCCAGCTGCCGGTGTCGGTGAGCAAGAATTTTTTGTGGGACCGCCAGCTCTCTCTTACATGGAACCTGACCAAATCGCTGTCGTTGACATTCAATTCAAACACCTCGGCCAGAATTGAGGAGACGGTAGGGGCTGTGAACCGCCGCCTCTTCCCCGACAAATACCGCGAGTGGCGCGACACTGTATGGCAGAGTATCCTGTCCATGGGCACGCCATGGAGTTATAACCAGACTTTCACCGGGCAGTACAAGGCCCCGTTCTCGAAGATTCCTGTGCTCGACTTCCTCTCGGGAACAGTGAGCTATAACGCCACTTACCGTTGGGACCGAGGCGCTACAATCGATGGTGTGAGAATGGGCAACTCCATTGCAAACCAGGCATCGTGGACAGCCGACGGACGCTTGAATTTCGAGACATTCTATAAAAAAATACCGGTGTTGAAGAAGGTGAACGACCGTTTCGCCAACAAACGTCCTGCAGCAAAACGCAAGCCCAAGAAGTTTGAACGCAATTTCAAATTGTTGCCCGATACCGTGTTGCAGATAAAACATAATCTTAATGTGCCGAAGGTGAAGGTTTCGGCCTCGACTATGGATAATACTCCGGTGCCGGTGCGTTTCGAAATTGTCGATAAGAACACTGTGCGCATTCTCGACAAAGGCGAACAGACTCTGAAATTCACCATAAACGAAATTCAGAAAGATGAACGCAGCATCTGGACCCATATAGGCGAATACAGCCTGCGGCTGGCCATGACCCCGCGCAATGTGTCGGTACGGTATCGCAACACCCATTCACTGTCGTTGCCGCTGTTCCGTCCGGACATAGGCAACATATTCGGTCAGACCCGTTCCCAAGGACCGATGTCGCCGGGACTTGACTTCGCTTTCGGCTTTACCGGAGAAGATTATATCGACAAGGCGCTGGAACGCGGATGGCTGATAACCGACGACGGCCAGACTTCTCCCGCTCTGTGGTCGAGAACAAACGAACTGAACATCGATGCCACGCTCGAGCCGTTCAAGGGGTTCAAGATTCAGCTTACGCTCAACCGCACGGACAACCGCAGCAGCCAGGTGCAGTTCATGTACGCCGGAATGCCTACAAGTCTGTCGGGCAGTTACACGAAAACTCATATGGCCATAGGCACCGCCTTGCGCGGAAGCAGTGCCGACAACGGATATGCCAGCGAGGCCTTCAACCGCTTCCTTGCCAATATTCCGGTGGTGCGCGACAGGGTTGAAAACCAGTATCGCGGCATGGCATATCCCGATGGCGGCTTCCTGAAAGGATCGCCTGTGGCCGGAAGCGAATTCAATCCGGCCATAGGGGGAGTGAGCGAGACATCGAGCGATGTGCTGATTCCGGCTTTTGTAGCCGCCTATTCAGGCAATGACGCTTCGAAGATATGGCTCGACCCGTTCCCGTCGTTCAGGTTTGTGCTGCCGAACTGGCGTGTGACTTACGACGGCCTGATAAATCTCGGCAACATGCGCAGCATATTCAAGACCTTTACCCTGAACCATGCCTATCAGTGTACATATTCGGTAGGAAGCTATTCGAGCTACCTCAACTGGATAAGCTGCGATGGCCAGTATCTCGGTTTTACTCTCGACGAACTCAGCGGCCAGCCGATTCCATCATCGCCGTTCAACATATCGTCGGTGGCGATTACAGAGCGTTTCGCTCCGCTGTTCGGTGTGAATTTCACGCTAAAGAACGAACTTCAGGGAAATGCCGAGTACCGCGACCATCGCACTCTTACGCTCAATTCCGCCGCCGGTCAGGTGGTGGAGGCCACTACCCGAGGTCTGACCGTGGGGGTGGGGTATAAGATTGTAGGATTCAACACCGTGCTGAAAATGAAGGGTTCGGGTCAGGGCATAAGCAATGACCTCACGCTGAACGCCGACATGTCGCTGCAGAACACAAAGGCGCTGATACGGCGAATCGAGGGCAACTATACTCAGCCGACATCCGGCACAAACACATTCTCGATGAACTTTACGGCATCGTATGTGTTGAGCAAGCGAATCACGATAGCCATGTATTTCGCCCATCAGGCGAATACTCCGATAATTACCACGGGCAGTTATCCGACCACATCTACAAGCTACGGACTTTCGTTCAATCTCAATCTGGCCAGATGATGCATTGCTGATGAACCATTCCGTATCGCAGCGGTTTAAAATAAAAACTGTAATACGGAAATATGGACTCCAGAGAACGAATTGTGGTAATCGGTGCCGGATTCGGTGGACTGAATTTTGCCAAATACATCGACAAACGTAAATTTCGCGTCATACTGCTCGACCGCAACAACTATCATGGTTTCCCGCCGCTGTTCTATCAGGTGGCATCATCGGGCCTCGAGCCGGGATCCATCACATTTGCATTGCGGCGTGAGATGCGTTCAAGGCGGGTGAAGGGGTGCGAATATCATGTTGGTGAAGTATGCCGCATTGATGTCGGCCGACGGCTGGTGTATACGCAGTTCGAGACAATACCTTACGACCGTGTGGTGCTTGCGGCCGGAACCGCCAATAATTTCTTCGGTATCGCGGGACTTGAGAACAAGGTCTACACGATGAAAAGCGTCGGACAGGCGATACGGCTGCGTAATCGTGTGATTGAACGCATGGAGCGTGCCGCGCTGTGCGATGACCCGCATGTTCGGCGTCGGATGCTTACTTTCGTGGTGATAGGCGGAGGTCCGACCGGAGTTGAGATTGCCGGGGCGCTCGGTGAAATGAAACGTTATATTGTGCCGAAGGAATATCCCGAACTGGACCCTGCGGAAATTAGCGTGAAGCTTGTCGAGGGCAGTGACCGTCTGCTGCGGACAATGAGCCGTCGGTCGAGCGATGACGCTTTTCGTCAGCTGGGCGAACTGATGGTTGATATTACACTCGGAAAAACGATGAAGGACTATAACAATGGCACGATTCTGTTCGCTGACGGTACAGAGCTGGAATCCGACACCATAATCTGGACCGCCGGCGTTACAGCGGAGTCGGTCGAAATCGAGGGCGCCACGCCTGAATACGGTCCCGGGCGACGTATTATGGTAGATGAATTCAACCGGGTTAAAGGCATGGAATCGTTTTATGCCATAGGCGATATTTGCTGCTGTGTGAGTGAACGATTTCCCCGTGGTTGTCCTCAGCTGGCTCAGCCAGCCATACAGCAGGGCCGGTGTCTGGCAAAAAATCTCAACCGTGGATTGTTTCACCGCCCGTTCGAATATCGCGACAAGGGTTCCATGGCCACAATCGGACGCAACAAGGCGGTAGCTGATATCAGGAATGTACACTTCAGCGGATATCCTGCCTGGCTGGCATGGATGGCCGTGCATCTGATTTCGCTTCTGGGTATGCGGAACAAGCTGGTGGTGCTTTTAAACTGGATATGGAACTATTGGACATACTCGGCCGCACTGCGGGTGCTGATGCGGCCGGCCCGGCTGCCTTTGCCGGAGTGTCTGCCTGATTCCGCTAAATCTTCCGAAATATGAATCGCAGCGAGGAATATAGAAAAATATACGAGTCGTCGTTTTCAGATGACGCCGTATGGGTCGACTGGATGATGCGGAGCATATATGCCGACGCCGATGCGATGCTGCTCGATGACGAGAAGGGTTCACGGGCGGTAAGCGCATTGTTGCTGCGGGTTTACGGCTGGCGGTATTTCGGCTCCCGGCTCGACATGGCGTATATATATGGTGCCTGCACATTGCCGCGTTATCGTGCCCACGGCCATATGCACCGCCTGCTCGACGAAAGCCTTCGTCGTGCGCTTGAGCGTGGCGATGCGATGTGCAGCCTCATTCCGGCATCCGAGTCGCTTTACGGCTACTATGAGAAGTTCGGCTTTGCACGGGCCATATACATCGACAGAGAGCGTTATACGGCCATGCACCGTTTCGAGAATTCCGACGGATATGTGCGGTCTGATGTAAGATACAGCGATTTTGCCAGGCTTGAATCGGAATCCGACAATACGGTGCTGCACAGTGCCCGTGATTTTGCCGACATACTCGATGATATTCATCTCGACGGAGGTGACGCCTTTGCTGTGTCTGCCGGAAATGGTGTGGCAGAGGCCATGGCGTTTGCCGTGCCGCATGCCGACAATATTCATGTAAAGGCTTTGTTCGCCGCCGACAACAATGCCAAAAATGCGGTGTTGGCGTGCGTCAGAGAACGGTATGGCGAGCTTATGACAGTGGTAGATTGCTTTGTGGGCGGTCGCCGACGTGAGCTTCAGCCACGGGGTATGGTGCGTATTCTTGACGTATACCAGGTGCTCAGCGCTATGGCCGCTTCCGACCCGCAGCTGAAGTGTACGGTAAGAGTGCGTGATAATGGAATTAACGGCAACTCCGATGTTTTTACTGTTTCCGACGGGGTATGCCGGCGGGGCGGCGGGGCGCCGGACCTTGATGTCGATGTCGGTACATTGGCATGCATCCTCGGCAGCAGCGAGGCCACCGGACGGCTGATGGGCTTGCGATCCACTCATTTCCGCCTGCCGCTGATGCTGGATTAGCAATCCGGACGATGCAATGTTTTTTTGCAGATGTAAGAAAAAAAAACGAAATTTGCAGCTGAATTATTAAAACAGCTGTGATTGCCGGTGCGGGACCGGCCGGACTCACCGCAGCAAGCGAATTACTTGCCGCCGGAAACATAAAAGTTATAATCTGTGAGGCATCCGATACTATCGGGGGCATTTCCCGCACAGTATGTCATGGAGGCAACCGCATAGATATAGGCGGACACCGTTTTTTCAGCAAGAGCAAAAAAGTAATAGACAAATGGCTTGAAATCATGCCTGTGCAGACTTCTCCGGCCTTTGACGAACTGCTGCTTGGCGCGGCTGCGTCGCCGGACAGCGGCAGTGACCCCGAGCGCACCGACAGAGTGATGCTCAATCGCCGCAGAGTTTCGCGCATATATTACCTGCGCCGCTTTTTTGATTATCCGGTGAGTATGAGCATGGCTACAATACGTGCCATGGGCCTTGGCCGTACGGTGAAGGCCGGGTTCGGCTATCTGGCCGAACGCTGCCGCAGACGGAAGGTGGAAACACTCGAAGACTTTTATATCAGTCGTTTCGGGCGGCCGCTGTACAGCATGTTTTTTGAAGATTATACCCAAAAGGTGTGGGGCAGGCATCCGTCGGAGCTTTCGGCCGACTGGGGGGCACAGAGAGTAAAAGGCTTGTCTGTGACGGCAGTGCTGCGCGACATGTTTATGAAATCGCTGGGCCTCAAGGGCAAGGCCAAGGTCGAGACTTCGCTGATCGAGGAATTCATGTATCCGAAACTCGGACCCGGACAATTGTGGGAGAATATGGCCGCGGATGTCGTGGCCAAGGGTGCGGAATTGCGCATGAACAATACCGTAAGGCGGGTGCATATCGATGAAAGCCGCAGTGTAAGGGCTGTGACAGTAGTTGATGCCGACGGACATGAGAGCCGTATCAGCGGGGGGGGGCGGGGGGAGAAAAAAAATGGGGGGGGCGTGGGCGGGGGGGGG
>JAIDBM010000046.1 GCA_029056365.1 Muribaculaceae bacterium
ACTCCTGATTCGGCAGCGCACAATCTGCGAAAAAATATGCAACCCTGACGTTAATATTTATTGTCGAACCGGCTCTAAAAGCGTATGAAAAGACTGATTGCAACCATTATGGTGCTCGGCCCGACACTTGTGTCGGCAGGAGCAGATGTCAGGATTCCTGCGGGAGCAGAGAATCTGTCGGTAGACGGCACGGCCAACTGTTACATTATGAAACCTGGCAGCACCGGATATTTCGATGCCCGTTTCAAAGGTAATTCCACTGTCGAGACAGTGGGCGAAATTGCCGGAGTGAAGCTGGTGTGGCAGGATTCCGGAGAGTTGGTTTCCGCTCTTGATTATGATTCCGACAAAGGAGCCATTGTGGCAACTGTGGCCGCACGCAGCGGCAATGCTGTGGTGGCCGCTGTGGCCGCAGGCGGAGAGATACTTTGGAGCTGGCATCTCTGGATTGTTGACTACGACCCCGACAACGACTATACCACCGAGCCGAACGCATCGGGTTCGACCTGGACATTCATGGACCGGAATCTGGGCGCCACAACCACTGAGCGAGGAGTGTTCGGAAACTACGGTATGATTTACCAGTGGGGGCGTAAGGACCCATTTCCCGGAGCCGCCGATTTTACTATAATGAACGATGACTACAGCTACGAAAACGATGGAGAACCGCAGCTTTACGCCTTCGATGGTTCTGAGTTGCCTTCAATTGTATCACAGGCGCAGTACCACGGAACGATTGCACTTTCCATAGCCAATCCTGCTGTATTCTATGCCATGACATACAATCACACGGGCGTTCTTGACGAGTACGGCGAGGAAATAGTAAAAAACGACTATCCCACAGGAGACTGGTGCGATGTGTCGGACGATGATTACTGGGGTGGCGAGTCGATGAAAAAAACAATCTACGATCCATCGCCTGTAGGCTATAAGGTTCCGGTGTGCGATGCCGACGGCAACACCCCGTATGCCTGGCTTACCTATGCCGACATGGTGTGGGACAGCGAGCATCGCGGAGCTGAACAGAACGGACAGTGGTTCCCGGCCACAGGTACACGTGTGTATGCCTCCGGAGGTATTGACCATCCCGACAAAAACCACTACAGCGGCCTGTGGATCGGAACCAAAGGCAAGGCGTCGGCCGACCTGGAGACTTACCCCGACCTGTATGGCCAATATATGATGATAGTGAACGGCAAGCGTACTTTCAAGGTAAGCAAGGACAAACGAAGCCAGGGCATGTCGCTCAGGTGTGTACGCGATGAGTCGTTTGTTCCGGGCGGAGTAGGGAATGTGGCGCCCGGAAAAAATTCCGTGCCGGCTGCAGTATACAGTATCACAGGAGTAAAAATGCTTGAATCGGTATCAGACGAAGCAATGCGTACATTACCTCCGGGCATATATGTAAGCCAAGGCCACAAGATAATTGTAAAATGACGTGCATTTCATAGGTTCATGACTGCCGGTTCGCGAAAAAATCGCTAAATTTGCAGTAACTATGAAAAAAGTATTCGACATACCGGGCCGGCGGCGCTGGGGAACTCCCCAGCGCTATCGGCTTGAGTTTTTTAACGAGAACAGTTTCAACCGCCTGTGGTCGTTCAAGTTTTCAAGGCTTCAGGTGATTGTATGGTCGATTGTGACATTCGCGGCATTTGTGGCCTTGCTGTGGGCCTTGCTACGTTTCACGCCGGTCGGAGCCATGTTGCCTGGCGAGACAGAGGCGGAAATGCGCCGTCAGCTTGTGGAGCTGAGCATAAGAGCCGATTCGCTGCAGAACAGGGTGCGCATCCTCGACAGCTATTCATCGAATATATTTGCTGCCATGGGCGGCAAACCCACCGACAGCTATGTGAGCACGGTGATTTCTGATAACGATACACTGGTGGAGGCTTCTGACGTCGAGCGTGAGTTTGTCGACAACTATAATCCGGCAGGGCGTTTCAGCCTTTCGGTCCTGACGCCTATCGCGGCCGAAGGAATGGCGTTCTTCAGTCCGGTTTCCGATGCGCGTGTCACAAGCGCCCCCGATGCACGCACCACAGTGCTGGCGGTAATGGATCCGACGCCTGTAATGGCTGTATACCAGGGCACTGTAATATCGGTAGGGCGTGATCCGCAGGGATATATACTTACAATACAGCACAGTAATAATTTCATATCGCAGTATTCGGGCCTTGAAAGTGTGTATGTAAGAAAAGAGGCGCGTGTCGATGCCGGAGAAGCGGTAGGCGGCATAGTTCCGCAGCAACCCATGATGTTTGAAATATGGCATGACGGCATAGCTGTGCCTCCCGACCGCCTGATTTCGTTTTAGAGCTTATGATTCACTCCCGCTTATACCGGTTTCGATGTTGTATAGATTATCGAGCGGAACTGCAAGGCCGCTGTCGAACACCAGCATACGGTCATATTCATCGATTTTTCTTACCACACCGCATGCGCTCAGATATTCTCCTCCGCTTTTCCTGCAGTCGGGATTAAAGTACGTAACCCTCACTTCTGCACCGGTATCCAGGGCGTGAGACAGAACCTTCGACATGTATTCGCATTCGGTTTCCGACAAATCAATCTTCTGACATGTAGTCCGGGCTGTTTCGTTTATGGCATCGTCATGTCCGTTGAGCGCGGCAAAAGGGGCGAACTGGGCAGCCCGGTTCTTCATCGGCATAGGCTTGCGGGTGGCGCTCACATGGTGCGGAAGGTCGATTATATCGCTGTACTTACTCATGGTGTCCTCCAATCTGTTGGTTGCGTTGGCGTTGCGTAGCACCCTCGGCATAGTTCAGGCCCTTCAGTATGGCATTCTTTCCGAATTTGTTCTTGATTCTCAGAATAGCCAGCTGCCGGCGTTTTTCTTTTGCAAGTTCTGCAGCTTCCCGCTCGCGTGATTTTTTCAGCATGTCGTAGTCGGTAAACAGCTCAAGCTGTATCGGGCCGGTGTCCGCAGTCAGAGAACTCTCAGCCACAAGATGGCAAACCGACAGCGACAGGCGCCTGACAAGCAGTGCAGAGTTTATAATCCGGTCGTATAGTTCCGCAGCCTTTTCAGTCAGAATCCTTCCCGACGATGTAGGAGGTGTGAGCTTGACAGAGCCGTGGGCATGGGCCGGAACCTGACGGCCATATCGGTCGGTGGTGATTTTCCCGTTATATCCGGCCCGGATTTCTGGGTTGGTCAGCGACTCTACATCGTAGCCGACAGTCAGCACAAGCTGGTCGGTCAAAAGCTGTCGGCCGGCCAGCTTGAGTGAAAGGTTGTCGGCCATCTCAAGCAGTACATTCCTGGCTTTGGCAGCTGTATAGGCGCATGTCAGCACTTGTCCGCTGCACAGGCTTTTGCTCTCGGGCCGATACGATTTCACATAGTTCATCGTTACAGGCTCCCAGCCCCATGCATGATCGATGAGCAGTTCGGCGTTCACACCGAACAGTCGGTAAAGTAGAGCTTCGTGAGTAATCGAGCATCGCGCTACATCTCCCATTGTCTCGATGCCATAAACAGCCAGTCGGGCGGCTGTTCCACGGCCCACACGCCAGAAATCGGTAATCGGAGTATGGTTCCATAATTCGTGGCGATATTTCATCTCGTCGAGTTCGGCTATGCGTACTCCGTCTTTGTCGGGAGGCATTTTCTTTGCCAGGATATCCATGGCTACTTTGCACAGATACAGGTTTGAGCCTATTCCGGCAGTAGCGGTTATGCCGGTTTCGGCAAGCACCTCGCGTATTATCTTTATTGTAAGCTCATGGGCCGTCAGACCGTATGTCGAGAGATAGGCGGTAGCATCGATGAATACCTCGTCAATTGAATATACATGTATATCCTCTGGAGCGATAAAGCGCAGATAAACATCGTATATCCGGGTGCTGTAATCGATATAAAGAGCCATTCTTGGCGGTGCTACAAGGTAGTCGACTGCAATTTCTGGATGCTGGTCGAGCACAGCCTTTGAATAGGATTTTCCTTGCCGTCCACGGCGGTAATTGGTTTCCCTTACTTTCTGGACAAGTTCGAACAGGCGTGGACGTCCGCCGGTGCCGTAAGCTTTCAAAGCCGGGGAAACGGCAAGACATATCGTTTTTTCAGTGCGCGACCCATCGGCCACGACAAGACATGTGTCAAGCGGATTCAATCCGCGTTCGACACATTCCACCGAAGCATAGAAACTCTTCAGGTCTATGGCTATGTATTGTCTGCCTTCCATACAGTGGGGAGCTGTTTTTCGGTCGTCTGTTTGGTTCGGCTTTCAGAACCGTCCGGAACCTGTTGTTGACAAAATAGTTATAGTTTCTTTTTGTCAACCTACTGGCATTCAGGCTATTTGATATTTCCGCCGTCGTTGAGTGCTTGAAGCAGCCAGCAGGGAAATACTATAAGCATAATAAGGATTGACATAATGTGAAAATTTATTAGGTTACAAGGAGCATCGATATGATTCTCATCGGCAAAGATAACTGCAATGATGAGCATAAATTTTGCACATGCATGTTAAAAAGTATAATATGGTAGCTGTTTGAAATTATTTTTAAGCGTAAAATCTATTTTAAGTGTTATTTTATGTTATTTTATCTTATCAATATTTGTTTTTTGACTTTATCTGATTTATCTTTGCGTGGAAATCATCAATCTCTCATCTTTTACCTGAAATGAACACATACACCCTTGGCATTATTTCGCATAGGTTATCAGGCTTGGCTAAAGTCTTGATAATCACGCTTTTTGTTGTGGGGGGGGGGGGTAATTTCTAACGCACAGACAGCCGAAACTGCAACGAGCGAGACCACTTTTACCATAGAATTTCCGATTAACGACCACCGGGTAAATCCCACATTCGGGAACAATGGAACCACACTTGACTCTCTTGCAACACTGGTCAGGTCCGTTAATGGCGATACCCTCATGTCGCTCCGCGCTGTGCATGTGTGGGGAACGGCATCGCCCGATGGATGCTTTACTGCCAACCAGGCCCTCGCCAACCGCCGGAGGAACTCGCTGGCCGAATACCTTTGTGAGTCGGTAGGCATTCCATCGGAACTTATCGTGCACCGTGATGGCCTTGTATCGTGGAGCGAGTTCCGTGCCATAGCCTCCGAGGGGGGAATCCCGATGTCGCAACATGTTTATAAGATTGCGTCAGCCGGCAACGACAGTTCCCGGATTGATGTTTCCCGTCGTATGTCGCGTTTGAAGGCACTCGACAACAGACGAGTGTGGCGAGTGCTTTCCCGCGACATATTTCCTCGTCTTCGTAGCGGTGCAGTCGTTGTTGTCACCACGCGCGAGGCTGCGACCTCGCCCGCCGGCTCCGGCATGGCTCCTGTTTCCGCATCAGAACCCGAGCCTGAACCTGAGCCTGAAACCTCACAGACAATCATAGGCGAGACTCTGACCACTCCCACATCCTGTATCCGTGGATGGCATCTCTCCACCAACATTCCTGCCCTGGGCATGGCAATCGCCAACCTCTCGGGACATTACGATTTCGCCTGTAGGTGGTCGGCAGCCTTGTCGTTATATTACTCAGGTTGGAACTATGGCACCACGACACGAAAATTCCGAACCTTTATTATTCGTCCTGAAGTACGCTACTGGATGGGCTACAACCACAACGGCCTCTTTGTCGACGGGCATCTGTCGATGGTCGCCTACAACTATGCCATGCCATCGTGGCGCTATCGCATTCAGGATGCCGACGGAAAACATCCGGCACTCGGCGGAGGCATAGGCATAGGCTACCGGCTCTCATTCGGCCCGGCCCGTCAATGGGCGCTTGAAGCTCAGCTCGGTGTCGGACTCTATCACCTCCGCTATGACCGGTTCGAAAACCGCACCAACGGCCCTCTTGTCGACACCCGTTCCCGCACATGGGGCGGAATAGATAATTTTGCAGTCTCTGTTGTATATAACTTCAACCACATCGAGAAATGAAGCTGTCGCACCGTTTATTTCATTCACTGTGGACAGCAGTAGTCCTGGCCGCATGTGATGTCCACGAGTTTCCTGATGAGCGTCCTGTTACGCCGGAGCTTGTCGAATGTGATTTCGAGATGACATTTGACTGCAGCGCTATGGATGTTCTTGCCACTGTAGAGTAT
>JAIDBM010000047.1 GCA_029056365.1 Muribaculaceae bacterium
TTTTATTATTTTTTCGATGATTTGCGCTTCCCCGAGGTCTTGCGTCCGTGGGCATCATCCGTTGATCTGTCGGCTGTACCGCCCGATATGGCTGAATTCTTCGATCCGGTCGCCTTGTAATATGTCGAAAAAGCATTGGCCAATGCTCGGGCACATTTGTCCTTTCCGCTGTCGCTGTGCAGGAATTTCTCTACCGACGGATTACATATAAAGTCGAGTTCTACCAAAACCGATGGCATCTTGGTATATACCAGCACATAAAAACCGCAAGGCATCACACTCTTGTTGCCTCGGCTCGCTCTTCCGGCTGTACCGTGCAATTCGTCCGAAGCCATCTGTGCGAAATCAACGCTGCCCGAAAGATTCTGGTTGAGTTCAAGCATTATCAGCTGTTCCGCCGTAAGCGCCTCGATGTCCTTGTAGGTTTCAAGATATCCGTCCTCAAGCTCAATTACCGCGTTCTCGCGTTTCACCACCTCAAGGTTCGCGTCTGATTTCGTAGGTCCGAGCACATACACCGTGGAACCGGCCACTGTCTGTGCCCGCTTCTTGTCGCCGACAGCATCGCAATGTATGGAAATGAACAGGTCGGCATCGGCCTTATTGGCTATTGCCGCACGGCCTTTCAGGGGTACGAACACATCACTGTCGCGTGTCATCAGCACTTTCACCTCCGGATGCTCCTTCTCTATTATCTTTTTTACCCTTCGGCCTACATCGAGCACCACTGTCTTTTCATTTGTGAGTTTTCCTGGAGCGCCGACATCCTTTCCACCATGGCCCGGATCAAGTACAAGTGTAAACTCACGTGCCTGGATATGGCCCGCGAGAGCCATACATAACGCGAATGCCAGAGTCATACCCCGGCGGAAGATGCCCGATGTGATGAATTTTACCATATACTGTTAAGCAGGCCTGAATACGGCCCGAATAAAATCGAGTGCGAATTTACGAAAATTCGGTTAAACAACCGTAGTTTCTCTGGCGTTTTTATACATTGACGTTGATTTTAAAACACAACTTATCCCCTTTTGGATTAATATCGAAGCCTTTTTTGCCACCTTGCTGGCATATACAAGGCTTTTTTATTAACTTTGCGCTAAAACCATATGAAAAACTACGGTATTATCATATCTGCATTATGCATGATGGCCTGTTCAGGCAATAAAGAGTCGTATCCGCCACGCGAGATTATTCCGCTTTACGACAACATTGCCGCATACGCCTCGCTCGACTCGGCAGGCCGCGCACGTATCCTTGCCGATGAATCACCGCTGCTACATGATTATCTCGCCGTACTCGACTGCAACAATCTTTCCGATTCACTGATGATGAAAATTTCGCAGTCGAAGCCTGTCGAGGTATTCACGCCCGATGTCCGGCAGGTTTTTCAGTCGCTCGACTCTCTGGACCTGCAACTCGGCCATATCATCGGCGCTTCGGCGCATCGCGGCCTGAATCTCGGTGTAAACAGCTTTGCGGCCGTTGTCTGGGGACGACCCCAGTCCATTGTGTTCGTCGACTCGGTAATGCTCATAGCATTGAACCACTATCTGGGAAGTGATTACCCCGGATACTCCGGAATGCCTGCATACCGAACCAAAAACAAAACACCGCAGCAACTGCCATACGACATGGCGGAATCGCTGGTAGCGAATGCTTTCCCCTTCGAAGGCGGCGAGTCGCCCACTCTGCTGAACCATATTCTGTATGACGGAGCCTTGACATTCGCCAAACTTGAACTCGTGAAAGACGCAACTCCAAACGCCGCTCTCGGACTTGAGGCCGGTGAACTTGAATGGTTCGACGAAAACGAAGCCAACGTGTGGCGTGCACTGGTTACAGGCCGGCTGCTTTACGAAACTTCCGATTTCAAAATCGAACGCATAATGCTGCCTGCACCGAGCACCGACCTTGTAAACCCAAATTCTCCGGGCAGAGCCGGCCGATATGTAGGCTACCGTATTGTGCAGTCATACCTTAAACGCCATCCAGAGACCACACTCAGGCATCTGCTTTCGCCAGCATTTTACAACGCCGAAAACATCCTGGCCGAAACCGGCTACAAACCTTAGACTGTATCTTCAAGCGGAAGCTTATTCATCTCTTCGATATAGTCAAGAATGGCCTCACGCCCGCGACGGTCTTCGGAACTGGTACGGAACACAGGCGGCAACTCCTCCCATCGCTCAAGCAGGAATGAACAATAATCCGCTGTAAGTTTCTTAGCCGCGTTCGACGAGAGCTTGTCGAGCTTAGTAAAAACTATCGAGAACGGAACTCCGTTCTCACCAAGCCACTCCATGAATTCAATATCTATTTTCTGCGGGGAGTGTCTGGAGTCGATCAGCAGAAACAGGTTTGTCATCTGTTTCCGGTTCAATATATAGCCTTTTATCATCTTCTCAAGCTTCTCCCGGTCGGACTTGCTGCGACGTGCATAGCCATAGCCTGGCAAATCAACTATATACCATTGGTCGTTGATCAGAAAATGATTGATCAGCATTGTTTTTCCTGGTGTCGATGAAGTCATGGCCAGATCTTTGCGGCCTGTAAGCATATTTATCAGAGACGACTTTCCTACGTTCGACCGGCCTATAAAGGCATATTCATGCAACGACGTATCGGGGCACTTTCCCACCGCAGGACTTGAAATCAGAAAACGGGCTGTATTGATTATCATGTTGTGTTTTGATTCAAAAATAAGGCCGACCGACAAAGTCGGTCGGCCAAATATCAATTACCGGGTACCGGAATGCATGCCATGCATGCGACCTTCCCCAAAAAGGCTTCAGGCATTCTTTACCTTTTCAACAATAGCCTTGAAAGCGGCGGGATTGTTGAGGGCGAGATCGGCAAGCACCTTGCGGTTGATTTCGATACCGCTCTTGTGAATCAGACCCATGAGTTTGCTGTAAGACAGGTCTTCGAGACGTGCGGCAGCGTTGATACGCTGAATCCACAGTGCTCGGAAGTTGCGTTTCTTGTCCTTACGGTCGCGGTAAGCATAGGTAAGACCCTTTTCCCATGTGTTCTTGGCTACGGTCCACACATTGCGGCGGCAACCGAAATAACCACGGGTGAGTTTAAGAATTTTCTTTCTGCGGGCACGTGAAGCCACGTGATTTACTGATCTTGGCATTTCTTTAAAGATTTTGATTGTCAGCGGCCGCGTCTGCTGCGGCTCTTTGGGCTGGACAGTCGGTTAATAAAAGAATTTAAAAAGACACGAATTAAAACGTACGTGTGTTGAAGACTCTGAAGATTACTTCAAGGCAAGGAGCGCCTTTACGTTACCCTCGTCAACTTTGGCCACGAGACCGAAGTGGGTGAGGTTGCGTTTCTGTTTTTTGGTCTTCTTGGTCAAGATGTGGCTCTTGAACGCATGTTTTCTTTTGATCTTTCCTGATCCGGTAAGGGCGAACCTCTTTTTGGCACCGGAGTTAGTTTTAATCTTGGGCATTGTTGTTGTACTTTGATTTATTAATTCGTATAT
>JAIDBM010000048.1 GCA_029056365.1 Muribaculaceae bacterium
CGACCGACGGAACTCCCGTTGAGTTCGTTGATGAAGTAATCGGCAGCGGTGCGATGAAGGATGTCTATTTCAGTCCTGACAAGAGTTATGTAGTTGGTTTCTTCCGCGAAAAACAAGATGCCAACGCAAAGGACCGACTCCAGAATATAGTTGGCAAATATCGCGAAAAAATTTTCGGGCAGATAGGCGGTGACTATTGGGAAAACCTCTTCTGCTGGCCTACGAAACTTGTGGAATGGAATGGCAGGCTGGGCATTGTGTGTCCGGCTTATCAGAAACATTTTTTCTTCCAGAGTGGCAGGTTCAAGGGGCAGGAGAAGCAAGGCAAGTGGTTCGCTTCGGCAAAACTCCGGAACAAATTTGTTGAAGCCGACCAGAAAGGCACATGGCTTACACACTATCACATGTGCCTGCAGATAGCCCGTGCCGTACGAAGGCTTCATGCTGCCGGACTCGCACATTCCGACCTTTCGTACAAGAATGTACTTGTAGACCCGTTAAGTGGCAAGGCCGCAGTAATCGACTGCGACGGACTTGTCGTACCCGGCAAATATCCGCCGGATGTTGTAGGCACGCCTGACTTTATCGCGCCGGAGGTTCTTCAGACACGTGCGCTGAAACTCGGCGACCCCAATAAGAAACTGCCAAGTATTCAAACCGACCGTCATGCCCTGGCTGTGCTGATATACATGTATCTTCTCTATCGTCATCCTCTACGTGGCGGTAAGGTCAACGACCTTGATGCCGCTAAGGATGAAGAGTTGTCGATGGGCGCGAAGGCTCTTTTTGTGGAACATCCCACGGATAAGAGCAACCGACCCAAAATCAAAAATATGGCTCCGTCGGAATTGCCTCAGGGCGATGTGGATAAGTTGCCTTATACAGTCTGTGGTCCGTATCTGAAAGAGCTGTTCGACAGAGCATTTATAGATGGGCTTCACGACCCTGTGAAACGACCTACAGCCGATGAATGGGAAAACGCATTGGTCAAGACTACCGACCTCATGCAGCCATGTCAGAATCCAAATTGCGAGGCTCACTGGTTTGTGTTCGACAACTCCACAAAACCGAAGTGTCCGTTCTGCGGAACTGAGTATCACGGTCAGTTGCCGGTTCTCAATCTCTATTATTCCCCGGCTAAAGGAAAGTTCCTTCCTGAGAACTATCGCCTGATGGTATACGACAAGCAGTCGCTATACATGTGGCATGTAAACCGTTTCATCACTCCCAATGAGCGTACAAAACCGGAAGACAAGAAGCCCGTCGG
>JAIDBM010000049.1 GCA_029056365.1 Muribaculaceae bacterium
CGCTTTTTTTTAACAAATCTGGAATAGACATATAAATCTAACATTAAGTACTATGTGTAAGAAAAAGAGATCCGTGAGGACCTCTTTTTTTGTTTTAAACCGATAACAGATGACACCACGCTCCTGCCCCGCCTCCGCCGGAACTGGTGATAATCCGGAAACCAAAGGCAACATGGATGGCATATTTTTTGTAACTTTGCAGAATGAAAAAAATCGACCGCGAAACAGTACAGAAAATTCTTGATACCGCCGACATCGTTGATGTTGTAAGCGACTTCGTAAGCCTGAAGCGTCGTGGGGCCAACTACATCGGTCTGTGTCCGTTTCACAACGAACGCACGCCATCGTTCTCGGTTTCTAAATCAAAAGGAATCTGTAAATGCTTCAGCTGTGGGAAAGGCGGTGCTCCGGTCAATTTTCTCATGGAGCTTGAACAGATGTCGTATCAGGAAGCACTAAGGTGGCTTGCCAACAAATACCACATCGAAATCAAAGAACGTGAAGAAAGCGAAGAAGAACGCCGACAGGCATCCGAACGCGAACAGATGTTTGCCGTAAATGAATTTGCGCTCAATCATTTCAGACATAATCTCACAGATACCGATACCGGCAGAGCAATCGGCCTTTCTTATTTCCGCCAGCGCGGCATATCCGATGCAATGATCGACCGATTCAAGCTCGGTTATGCCATTGAACTTAACGATGACCTGCACAATGCTGCGGCAAATGCCGGATATAAGGATGAATTTTTAGAAAGGACAGGACTCATAGTCCGAAAAGAAAACGGACAGACGTACGACCGCTTTCGCGGACGTGTGATATATCCGGTACACACACTGTCCGGAAAAGTAGTGGCATTCGGCGGACGAACACTGCGCACCGATAAAAACATCGCCAAGTATGTAAACTCGCCGGAGAGTGCCATATATCGCAAAAGCTTCGAGCTCTACGGCCTTTATCAGGCGCGACAGGCAATAACCAGAGCCGACAAATGCATTCTCGTCGAAGGCTATATGGACGTCATATCCATGCACCAGGCCGGAATCGAAAATGTCGTGGCCTCGTCGGGCACATCGCTCACCGACGGGCAGATACGGATGATTCACCGCTTTACTCAGAATGTGACCGTAATCTACGACTCGGACGCAGCCGGTATCAAAGCCTCGCTCAGAGGCATCGACCTACTTTTGGCCGAAGGCCTGAATATAAAGGTTTTGCTGCTGCCAGAAGGAGAGGACCCCGATTCATTTTCTCAAAAAAACGAATCGGGAACCGTTGAACGGTATATACGCGAAAACGAAAGCGACTTCATACGCTTCAAAACACGGATACTGCTTGATGAAGCCGGCAACGACCCTATGAGACGGTCTAAGGTGATAAGCGATATTCTCCGGTCGATAAGTGTGATTCCAGACGCTGTTACCCGAGGCATTTATGCCGATGAATGCGCGAGGCTCATGGGGGTAAAAGCCGACATGCTGCACGCCCAGCTGAAAAAGCTTGTAACAGACATAACATACAGGCAAAGCCTGAAGCAACAGGCCGACAATGCCAAGTCGAGTATAGCCGACCTTACCCCGCAGCAGATTCAGGACGCCTCAGATGATGCCGCTGACCGCAATGCCGCAGTAGCCAGGCGCCTCAGGCCCTACGAAGAAGCGCTGCTGCGTCTGGTGCTGAAATATGGCAATTACGCGTTCACCACCTTCGCGGACGAAGATAATCCGCAGGAACCCACACCCTTGCGCGTTACCGACTATGTTTCCGGCGACCTCGATGCCGATGAAGTATCCTTCAGCGACCCGGCACTGGCCCATGTGTTCCAGTGTGCGGTAGATATAATACGCGACGAATGGCCCGAGGAACGCAAACGTTTTATATGCGATCTTGAGAAACGGATGGAAACCGAACTGGCCGACGGACGCCGGGCGCTGGCAGAGCAAGGTCTGTCGGTAGCCGATATAACACGCGGAGAAATTGAGCTTAATGAGCGCGTACAACGCGAGTTCGATGAATCGATAGCCGGGTTCGACGCCGATTTCGTGGCCAGAAGGGCCACCTCGAGTCCCGATGATCTTCTCAGACGTATCTCCACCGACATGATAGCGGAGCCTCACCAGCTAAGCAAAATATATACCCGCTCGGGGCACGTGGCCAGCGAACGCGAACGGCTCGCCGACCTGTTGCCGCGAACACTTCACGAACTCAAGAGCGTACATCTGAGCGTGGAACTCGATTCGATACTCGCCGAAATTAAAATCGCGCAGGAAAGGGGCGATACCGATGAAGTCATGAATCTTATCAACCGGATGATGGAGCGCAAGGCGCTCCAGAATGAATTCGCAAAATACCTTGGAGAACGCAACCTGAACCCCGACAAACTGCCCGGCTGGGAATAAACCGGACACTCTTGTGCAGTTTTGCGCGAATTTCACCATTGCAAATTGTGCAGACTGAAAAATTTGCACTACCTTTGCACAACTATCGCAGATACCACTGTAGAGAAAAACAAATATATCATAATTACACAACTTCTCAATTTTAATGAAAAAGCTCAATCTTTTCCTGGCAAGTGTCATGGCCGGTATGGCCATTACCATGTCGGCGCAGGTTGTGACCACCACTCCTACTCCACTGCAGGAGAGCAGCAGTAATGTTGTGCTCACATACCATGCCAATGCGGCGGAAGGCAACAAAGGCCTGGCCAATCTGCCTGAAAGCTCGTACATATACGCCCACATTGGCGTTATAACCAACAAAAGTGTAAACAACGGCGACTGGAAATATGTAGTAACCGACTGGCCCACCAACGACGGCTCGAACGCCCAGACCGTCAATATTGAAAAAAACCACCTGGTTTATCAGAGTTCCAACACATACACCCTGAACATAGGCGATATACGCAGCTATTTCGGAATATCGGACCCGAATGAAACCGTCCGCTACATCGCCATGGTACCACGTACAGCCGACGGAACGAAACAAGCCGCCATGGCCGATGGCAGCGACATACTTATAAATGTATTGTCGGAGGGGATGGACATGACTTTCACGACCAACGCCGACAACCTCTCGCCGGTATTTACAAAAAGAACAACTCTGCGCTTCACATTGCAGTGCACAAAAAATGCGACACTCGACATATCGGTGAACGGCACTTCGATAGCCTCGGAGTC
Source organism: Muribaculaceae bacterium (assembly GCA_029056365.1). GTDB lineage: Bacteria > Bacteroidota > Bacteroidia > Bacteroidales > Muribaculaceae > CAG-873. The sequence goes on from JAIDBM010000049.1 coordinate 3,177, forward strand.
CGATGCCACTGAACTTGCCGCGTCGTATGTCATGGAAGGCATCGGCACATTCGAAGTCACCGCATCGGCCACCGCCGAAGGCCAGACTATAACCAAAACAAAAACGTTTGCCATTGTCGGCCCGTCTGAACCCGGCACATATCCCGGCGGAATTCCGAAGATGGGAACTGTACGGAATCCCGACGGTTCTGTAACATTCTGTCTTGCAGCTCCGGACAAGGAAACAGCTGTGCTTATAGGCTCCTGGAACGACTACGGCGCGGGCAACGACTGCAACATGAAGTATCAGGACTATAACGGGGCACGTTATTTCTTCACAACCGTGAACGGTCTTGACAACAGCAGCTACTACAATTATTACTATGTAGTGGACGGAAGATATAAAGTGGCCGACCCATATGCCCACCTTATACTCGACTACTACAACGACAAGTGGATTAACGCCGACATATGGCCCGATATGCCGCAATACCCCTACGACAAGGTGCCGGCCAACACAATGCTGGCGGTGTACAAAGGCGATATCGACGATTACAACTGGAGCCGTTTCACAATTCCCGACCACAACAACCTTATAGTTTACGAACTCCTGTTCCGCGACTTCACAGGAACCGTGGGCGAACCCAACGGAAACGGAACAGTACGTGAAGCAATCGCAAAAATCCCTTACCTGAAGGAACTGGGCGTCAATGCAGTGGAACTGATGCCTATAATGGAATTCAACGGCAACAACTCCTGGGGGTACAACACCAACTTCTACATGGCCCCCGACAAAGCCTACGGCTCGCCGAAAGACTACAAAGACTTCATCGACGAATGCCACCGCAACGGCATAGCCGTGATTCTTGATATTGTGTTCAACCAGAGCGACGGGCTGCATCCATGGTATCAGATGTATCCGATAGCATCCAATCCGTTCTACAACAAGACAGCCCCGCACGCCTACAACGTGCTCAACGACTGGAACCAGGACAACCAGCTCGTTCAGCAGCAGTGGACCGACGCAATAAAATACTGGATGACCGCATACAATGTCGACGGCTTCCGCTTCGACCTCGTAAAAGGTCTCGGCGACAACGACTCATACGGCAACGGAACCGACAACTACAACAACTCACGTGTAGAACGCATGAAACGCCTCCATGCGGTTATCAAATCGGTGAAAGCCGATGGAATACATATCAACGAGGACCTGGCCGGCGCCTTTGAGGAAAAGAAACTTGGCGAAGACGGCCAGATACAGTGGAGTAATCTCAACGGCAACTCATGCCAATATGCAATGGGCTGGAACGAAAGCGCGTCGAACGGCAAATACCTTAAATGTTTCTACGCTCCCGACAACGAAGATCGCCCCTGGGGCTCAACCGTCGCTTATGCGGAAAGCCACGATGAAGAACGTATGGGATACAAATGCGTGACATGGGGAGCCTCGGGTGTAAAGAATTCCACTTCCACCATAATGAAACGCCTCGGAAGCGTAGCCGCGCTGATGCTCATGACTCCGGGTCCGAAAATGATATGGCAGTTCGGCGAACTCGGAGCCGATGAGACAACGAAGAAGACAAACGGCGACAACGAAACCGGACCGAAAACAGTTGTATGGAACTATCTCGACGACCCGGACCGACTCGCCCTGCATGATGTATACAAAGAGCTTTGCAATCTGCGCACGCTCAATCCCGACCTGTTCAGCGAGAACGCCACTTATGAGCTGACTGGCGCAACCAACATCACCACATCGCGCACCATACGTGTATGCAGCGGCGACAAGGAAGCGATTGCATTCTTCAATCCGCGCATAAACGGCGGAGAGGTAACAGTTAGCGCATCCAGCAAACTGCTCAATGCCAATAACTGCAAGCTCATAGCTGCTACTGCCGGATTCACTCCGGTGCTTAGTGGCACCGGGAACAGCGTAAGCGTGAACGTGCCGGCCCACAGCATGGCGGTATTTGCCACCACATCCACCGCCGGCGCTGACAACATTTCGGCCGATGTGCAGTCTGTGACAGCTGTCAAAGGCGGAAACGGACGCATAGAAATATGCGGACAGTACGACTACGCCTCTGTATATACTCCCGACGGCCACAGCTGCGGGTTCGAAAATCTCGCTCCTGGCATATATATCGTGCTCGTCGACGGACACAGCTATAAAGTTGCGGTCTACTAAGACACAGTTCCCCAATATTCGACATAAAAGCAGCCGGACATACCG
>JAIDBM010000005.1 GCA_029056365.1 Muribaculaceae bacterium
GTATGAATGCGGGGGCGCGGCGTGCCGCGCCCCCGCATGTCAGTTAATATCAGATACGAATTTTAAGAGTTTTGCCGTTGGCGCTTACCACGTAGATACCTGCCGAGAGGTTTACAGGAAGCTTGGCGGCTCCGTCGAGGCTGTAAACAGCCACGGTGCGGCCTGCGAGGTCGCTTACAGTGAGTTCACATACACCGAGGTTCACGTTCAGCACGCGGGCGGCTGCGTCGTAGCTCAGAGTGCCGTCGGCAACAAGGTTGCCTACACCTGTCGAAGCGCCTACCTTTACAGTCTGTACCGGAGTCTGGTTGTTTTCGGTATCAACATCGCCTTCAACCACCAGACGGGCAGCGATTCTGTATTCGCCGCTGTTTTCGAAAGTATACTTCACGCTCTGGTTGGCACTCTGCGAAACAGCCAGATAACGGGTTCCTTCATACGACTGAAGAACAGTAGCCTCGTCGTTTTCATCAAACGAAACAAGCTCTATGGTATATTCCTCCACATCGACAGTGCCTACATTCTCGAAATACACGCGGAACGAAACTTCCTCGTCGGCCTTGATATCACCGGCAGGAACAGAAAGTTCAGTAGCGGCAACATCGATTTTCGCGGGCAGCGGCTCAAGTGCATAGCCGAATGTTATGCACGGCAGCATGGCAAGCACATTTCTGCTGGCATAATTTTCAGTGCAATTGTACATCGAGAAATTCTCTGCTTTGCGGTTGGTATGGGCGTAAGTCTGGTAATAGCCATCGGTGTTTGCAGCAGCCAGAAGAAGCGTGGGAGTACCTTCGCTGCTCTGAGTCTGCACATTCAGAACAAGACTCTTGCCGTTTTCGAGAGTGAACAGACGCTGAAGTTCAAGAACCACATTCTGGTTCTCGCCATTCTGAGTGGGTGCGATAACGCCATCGTAAACCAGCACAAATTCATCTTCCGGCACAAGTTCCACAGCGCCCGATACATAAGCCTCGGTACGGTCGGTCTGAGCCATATAGATTTTCACTGCAAACGGATCATTGGAATATTCTTCCTTTACAACGTTAAGAGTCATCGACTGTATCTGGTATGCATGCTCATGGTCACCGAACATGTCGGCAGAGTAAAGCAGCTGGCTTGCACCGAATTTGTAGTTGCGTTCAAAAGCATAGCCATAGAAGTCGAATGTCGCACCGTCCCACTGGGGCAGCTGTGCCGAAATAACAGGCGAAAGCTTGTCGAGAGTCACTGTTACATCGAACTGCGGAGTCTCGCTGGGTTCGCCGCCTTCGATATATACCAACGCCTTCAGTCCATAAGTTCCGCCGAGTTCGAAAGTGTGCTTGAACTCGATGTCGGCAGTCTCGCCTGCGGCGATAGCCGGATTTTCATCCGAACGGGCAAGAAGCACGTTGTCCATGTTTTCACGGAGCAGATACAATTCCACGGTGTATCCGCTGAGTTCGCTCAGACCTTCGTTGGCCACGGTAACCGAGTAAGTCTGTTCTTCTTCGGGAACAGCCACTGCATTGCCGTTTACCGACACAGCCTTGTAGTCGAGAGAGATTACATTTACGGTCACTGCCTCGCTCTGGTTGTTTTCGGCAACTTCATCGCCTTCGATTGTAACGCGGGCAACAAGATTGTAGGTACCACCGGCTGCAAAGGTCACTTCCACGGGCACATTGGCCGACATGAGCGACAGCACAGTTTTGGGATTGCTGACAGTTGCAAGCACATCGTTGTTGTCGGCATTCACAATCTCCACGGTGTAGTTCTCGGCATTCTGGGTGCCGTTGTTCTGGAGCGCTACAGTGAACTCATAGCTCTTTCCGGTGTAGAAGCTTCCTTCGGGAGCGGTAAGTGAGGTTACTGCAAGGTCGGTGACATCGGGCTGCGGATTCTGCTCTTCACCTATCATGTAAACCATGGTGAGACCGCCGACAAAGTCCGAGGTCAAAGTCACATCAGACACTCCTAAAGGAGCTTCGTTGCCTGTTCTGTACATTGTATGATATCCGCTTATGCCGGTATTGCCGGATATGAAAGCCGGATATGTGGTGGGGCGAGTAGCTTCGTCAATTTCGGCAAGAAGCGCCACCACCATCGATTCGCCCTTCTGCATCACATAGGGCCGTTTCAGAGGAATACGGAGAGTGCCATCGGAAATTGCAGAGAAGTCGATTTCCACGCCGCTGGCCACTACGGTAAAGTTTTCTTCTGTAAGAGCTGTGCTCAGTGCCTGTGCATCGGTTTTCGCAATCAGGGCAGTGAGTTTCAGCTTACCGTCGGAAGGAGCTGTAAGCATCGGATAAATGAGTTCCTTAACGGTATATGTGTCCACCTTGATTTTCGAGTCGAGCAGTTCCGAGGGATAAAGCGACTGAGATGCCGAATATAGGTTCCAGCTCTGCACACACACAGGGAACTCACTTGTGGAATAGGTTCCGCCTAAAATCACTTTCTCGACTATGTCGCCGATTTCACCGCCACCTACATTGCCGCCCTGGGCAAGGGCATAGCGGATGTTGAGCGAGGGCACATAAGTCGAGCTTGAAGTGCTGGCACCTGATGTATTGCCGTTCAACAGGTCGCTGAACGATACATTGGAAGTATTACTCTGGTAATACCTTGTGTGCGGGCCGCTGGTAGATTCCGGATTTCCGAAGAACAGATTCGGTGACCATTTTTCGGTAACCGCAGTCTGCCATGCCACAACGAGGCTTTCGTCTTTATTTACCACAAAGTCCACGTCAACGGGGAATGTAAAGGCTTTGTCGGCCTGCACCTTCGGGTCGGCAAGGTCAACCACGCCGCTGAACACCTGCACCAGATCGGACTCGGGAATCCAGCCCGAGATGTTGGTGTCTTCGGTCTTGCCGATATATACGGAAATCTCCGCCTTGCCGCTTGCCGGAACAGGTTTTTCGGGCGAGAACGGACAAATTATTTCCTTTACCGAATATGCATCGACTGCCTTGATGTTGTCGCTCATCCGAGATGCAGGATACACTGTCTGGCAGCCCGAATAAGTCCTATACGACGACACTGGGAAAGCATCCTCATAGTATTGCATCGGGGCAATCATGGCATCGAAAATTTCTTCACCGCCAGTGGCTTCGGTATAACCTATGGTTAGAGTGGAAGTATAATCGGTATTATTACGCGATATGTCGCCAGGAAGGTTGGTACCGGCAAGAAGATCTTCGAACGACACAGCAGACGTATTGCTTGTGTAGTACATTGTGTGTCGGCCGGGAGTCGAAGTCGGCTCTCCGAAATACAGATTCGACGAGAACTTGTCGGTTACATTCGCCTGCCACGATACTATAAGGCTTTCACCCTGGCTGAGCACATATTCGGTGTCCAGCATAATCTCAACCGCTTTGCCTGTCTGTACAGAGGCGTCCGACAGATCGATGGTTCCCTGATATACCACGGTAAGTTCGGATTCAGGAATCCAGTTGCTGATGTTTGTCTCGTCGGTCTTGCCGAGAGATATTACAACATCGACTTTTCCGGATACAGGCACAGACTTCTGGGCCGACAGAGGATATATGAGCTTTTTAACAGCGTAGGAATCCATCGCCTGGATACCGGCATCCATCTTCGAGGCCGGATACACCGTCTGGCAACCCGTATAAGTTTTGTATGACGAAACCGGATAGTTATCGTTATACCATTCCGGGCCGGCCACGACTCCGGTATTGAGTTCATCGGAACTCTGGGCCGATGCCGGCATGGCAAGCGAACATGCCGCCACAGCAGTCATCAACGTTAGTAAATGTTTTTTCATTGTGTGAAATATTTGATTGGTGAAAAATCTGGAAAACCCCGGGAGCACAGGCTCCCGGGGAGGAAAATTCAGAGTTTAGATTTTAGCTTTAAGAGTGAGTGCGCTGCCGTCGGCACCGTTGACCTTAAGCAGATACACACCATTGCCGCAAGCTATGTGAGCAGAAGTGGCGCCTTCGGCCACAGCGACTTTTTTCACAAGCTTGCCTGAGAGGTCGTAAACCTCAACCGAAGTCATGTCGTAGTCGACAGCCTCTACTGATGAAGTGGCGGCATTGTAGTAAACAGCGCCCTTGCCGGTAAGCACCACTTCTTCTATGCCGGCATTGTCGCCTGCTATGGCAAGATGAATCATCGGAGCATCGGCAAACGACGAACCTGCGATAGGATTGGCCACATCGAAGGCCGAATTGCCCTGATACCTGATGGAGTGGTATTCTTTGGCATGCCAGTTGGCATCGAAAGAACGCCAGTTGACGAGGAACGCCGAGTGTTCGGTGTCGGCCTTGGTAATAGTCACAACGAGAGATTTTGCCGGATCAAAAGTGAATTCCTCGTCAAGGTCGGCAACCATATAGTTGTGTCCCGGCTGGAACGGCACGGCCGAATTGAACAGAGCTTCGCCGGTTACAGGCAGGAACGAAGGAGCTTCATCGGGATAACCGGTGCGGTCGGTCTGGGAAAGATATACCGCAATTTCGGTGCTTTCGAACGGAACGAAATCCGACAGACTTGTGTATTCCCATGCGACACGGCTGATCGACGGAGTCTTGCCTTCGAATATGCGGTCGAACAGGGTCATGGCCGGAGTATAGATAGTCTGAGCAGCGGTATAGGCATAGTAGTGGTTCAGAGGCAGGTTGGTGCTTGTTGCCGGGTTGGCTACATCGTCAATGGTGAAATTGAGAGCCGGAGCCTCATCGCTCATCACCGACAAAGGAGCCGACATGTTGTTTGCCGGATTGCCGTCGGATTCAAGATCCACGATAGCTACCACTCTCTGATAACCTACCACAGGCATAATGGCTTCGATTTCCACATAGTCGGTTGCGTGGGCCTCGATTTCGGGCACGATATCAGTCTGGGCGAATACCTGAGGTTCATTCTTGTCGTCGAGGTATGCGAGTTTCACAGTGTAGTCGCTCTGTGCGTTCTCGCCATTGTTGTAGATTTCGATATTGAAAGTATTGTTTTCAATAGCGCTCAGATACTGATGCGCTTTCACAGCCACGGCCTGAAGGTCGTTCGACGGAGCCTCCTCGATAGAGAAGCCTTCGACATATACCCACATGTACTCCTCGTTGGCAGTCATCAGTTCATAACCGATATAATATTCACCATCGACAGGCGACTTGAAGTATTTTGTGTATGTAACGCCATCGGTGGGGAATGTGACCTCAAAATCAGGGTCGTCGACGTGTACATCGGTCATAGCCTCAGCGGTGGCCGCAGTGCCGCCGATTATGCGGCAGGGATGGCTCGACACACGGTTGCCTGAACCGTAACCGCCGAAATAGAGACGGAAGTCAACCTTGTAGGTCTTGCCTTTCTCAAGCAGAAGCGTGGGCGATACAAGCACATCGTCGTTGGTGCCGTTTGAAATGTCCATGCGCATGGTCTCGCGGAGGATATGGTTGTTGTTGCCGTATTCGAAACAACGTCCGTCGCCATTCTTGTCAATCGCGGTGAAACGTGCCGCATCGACTGCAGTCTCGAACTTGGTGCTGAAAGGCGGACGGATTCCGGTACCGGCGAGCACACCGTTGGAAACCACAGCCGAACCGCTGCCCTGTGCGTTCGATGCCACTACAGAGTATGAGAACAGCTGGGCTTCATCGATGGTATTGTCGGTGAAAGAAGTAGCCTTTACAGGATCGAATGTCTTTCCGTCGGGCAGACGGGTGATGGTGTAGCTGAGGTCGGAGCTGTCGAACCAGCCGTCGTTGTCGCCACGCTGGGGCAGATTCCAGCTGAGCTGGATTGTCTTGCCATCGGTGGTCTCAGCCTTCAGACCGGTTACCGGACCGGGCACGTCCTTGCCCACGAAAGCATCGATGTTGCGGGGAACACCCTTGCCGGATGCGTTCACAGGCACTACATAGTATTTATGTATGCCGGCGGGAGCGTTGGTGTCGGTCCAGGTCATGGCCTGACCTTCCTTGCCAGTGGCATCGAGTGTGCCCACGGGAGTTCCTTCGTATGAATCGCGGTAGATCTGAACCGAAGTGAGGTTGGTCAGGCTGCGGCGGTTCCAACGGGTGGAGGGGTTGGTCCACGACAGGGTGGTATTGTTGTTGCCCTGCGGGTCGATTGCAAAGTTGAGGTTCTCGACACGTGCCGGAGCGTTACGCGACTCGGCTACATCGTAAGCCACATAAAGGCCGTCGACACCTTCACTCACACCGTAACTACCGAAGTTCTCGGTAGCGAATGTAAGCGGGTCGATTTTTACGAGCCTGTTCTGGGCTTTATCGTTCCATGCCGACCACCAGATATCGCCGGTGGTATAGTCGATTGTCATGTTGTTCTGATAGTATACCAGCCATGGCTTGCCGTCGACGAGAATCGGAGTCGAGCTGATTACATTGAAGTCATCTTCCGGATCAATCACATCCAGCACTGTACCGGTGCGGATACCTTCTTCATCATAGTCCCAGCGGATGGCGCAAATCTGGTTGTCGTAGTTGTACACAGCGGCCATATAGTATTCGGGGAAGGCATAAAGCCTGTCCTTCATTTCGCCGGTAGCCTTGTCGACAACAACATAGAGCGATGAAATGGAGCCGTCGGTGTTCTGTATCATGGCATGGAGCTCATCCGGTTTGTTCGGATTCCAGAGCAGGGCCTGGGGCATGCTCCACCACGAAGGATTCTTGGCGTTGGTATCGGTATGAAGCTGCGAGCTTCCGGTCTCGGGGTCGACACTCACCCAGTTGTACAGACGGGTTATACCCAGCGAATAGTAAACCAGACGCCACGCATAGTAGCTGTCGCCGCACCATGCGCCGGAAACCGGGCCAAGCATACGGGGATTATCATCGTCGTATCTGCTTGCTCCGGGCAAAACCACAGAGCTGAGCTTGTTGAGGCGGAGTGTGTTGGTGTTATAGAAATCGAGATAGTGGCAGGGGCCGTCGAAGTCAAAACCGTTTATGGTATAACCGAACAGCTTTGTGCCCATGTCCTTGTTGGGATTCAGCGGAGCACGCTGCATTCCGGCCTGATTCACAGCCACGGCCTCAGGGGTCTCCGCCATCAGCGGAGGGAAGCTCCGCACGTCAGGCGAAACGGCATAGGCCGATGATGCCAGGAACAATCCTGTTCCGAATGCGATAATTTTGTGGTTCATTGAAAATTGTTGTATTGGTTATCTGATTATTGTCTTTGTTACATTCTTGCCCTGACGTACAATGTAGATGCCGGGCACAAGAGCCTCGCCCGATACGGGAGTGCCGTCGATGCGGAAATATTCGGCCGGAGCGTTGTTGTCGCCTTCGACAGTCACCGACTCGATGCCCGACTGGCCGCCCTTAAGCTGGCCGGGAGCGAAATCAATCGCGAACTCACCCTTGCTGTTGGCTTCATACCAGCCGCCGGGGTTGATGCCGGGCACCATGAACGACAGCGAACCCTTGGGGAAGGTTATCTTGTCGTTTGCAAAAAGGCCATACCAGTTGCGTTCTCTGATCTGCTCCTCGGTGTAGCCGTATCCGGGGAATGCAGGATGGTTGACGGCGCGGTCGGCCTTCGACCAGATTTCCATGACACCGAATCTCATGTCGAGACCTACGCCCTGGGCACGTTCGAGAACCACCGCATCGGGATCGGAGGCATCGATATAGATATACCAGTGGCGGGTGTCGTCAAAGTAGTTTCCGCTGCTGAGAGGACATGCCGGGCCGTAGGCATCGACAAGGCGGATATAACCCGGACGCTCGGTGCTTTCCTCCACATCTACTTCGTATGTATACGACGGGAACGTAAATCCGTAAGGTATCAGTTCCTCGACTGCCGAAATAATACCTTCGTGATATGTGGCCTTGCCGGCCTTGCGCCATTCTCTCTGGCTGAGACTGACTTCGAGGGTACGGGTAAATGCCGAACGGGGGTTGCCTTCGAAATAGGGCACAACCACAATGGTGAATCTGCCGTCGCCTGTATAGGGCACTCCTACAACACCGCCGGCTGTAACCTCCTTCGAAGCTATTGTTCCGGCCACAACAGCGGCTGCGGCTCCTTCGGCTTCATCGGCAGGAACCATGGCCACAAGGGCTTTTTCAACCGACTTTCCAAGGGTGATGTTGAAGTTCACCTCATTGCCGTCGGTGCTGAGGCCTATGAGATCGGCTGTAATGTCAAGGTCGGGTGCTCCGGGTAGCTTCAGACGGAACTTGCCCTCATAATCGCCTACAGCGAACTGAATGTCATCGTCCCACTCCTCGGTGGTATCCCACAGTCCGGAGAGCACGGCCATGGGCGGGAAGGTGATGGCTCCGTCGACAAGTTTGCCATATACTTTTTCGGCTTTTTCCGGATTGCCCTCCACATTCAGATATTCATCGGCAAGCGAGCCTGCAATGAGCATCTGGTCCACTCCGGCCATATATCCGGTTTTCGAACGCTCCACATAGCAGCGCTCGGGGTCGGAAGCGTCTACTGTTATATACCATTCGCCGTCGTAGCAGCCGGGAGAGCCGATAAAATTGGGATAGTCGGCATAGGGATTCATTATACGATAGCGGCCCGGAGTCTGCTCGCTCTCCTGGATTTCCACCGACACCTCGGGATAAGAGGCAATGGTGTAGTAGGCGTGCAAGAAGTTCTCGCGGAACAAGCCGGTGCCAATCGGTTTCCATGTTTCCTGCGCGGCAGCCGGAATGCCCATCAGGGCTCCGAGGAGTACCGGAAGGAATAAACGTGATGTTTTCATTATGAGTGGTATTATTAGTTGGATTTTATTGACTTTTTATTTTACTATCACTTTGCTGGTTGTGGCCTTGCCCGACACAAGCACTCTCACCACATACAGGCCGGGGGCGAGGGCAACACGCGATGCTCCGGCCACAGTGGCGGCGCAGGTGCCGTCGGCACGGAACACATCGGCACGCTCGAATTCGCCTTCGATTTCAACCGCTCCGGATAGAGCGCGGACTTCAACACCCGACATGTCGATTTCGTCGACAGCGGAGTTTTCGTCAATCTTGCATTTGGCCGCAGTTACGATTTCGCCTGTGTTGCGGTCGATAAGCAGCGCTATCACATTGGTGTTGGCATGGTTCTGAAGTATCGGCGATGCAATGGGCATCTCGGCCTCATAACGGTAGGTTTCGCCTTTACGCAGTTCGGCGGGCAGATTTCCGCCGGTACCGTTCCAGTTGTCGATACGGCGGGCGACATCGTTGTACATGAGACTTACCGGATTTGATTTGTTTTCAAATCCGCCCATTCCGCCATTGGCTCCACCGGCATAATTGTTCATCTGATAATAGGGGCCCACGTTGTCTTCGGTCTGGACAAGCGCGAAACCATAGTTGTGCGACTCGATGTCGGAGCCGAATGTAACCTTTGTAACCACACGGAGCGCTGATTTCTCGGCATCGGCATATCCGGCACGTATTGTAAGGTTGAGGTTGACCACTCCGGCCTGGTTCTTGTAGAGTGTCTCGCATGTGGCAGGCTGCGGAGAGAACACTCCAATTTCACGGCTGCGGTTTATAACGGCCTTTGGATAGCCGCCGGCGAAACTCGTGTTCCATGCATCATATGTGGCGCATTCCATCGGGTCGCCGCCATAGTTGTGCACAGCTATGCCGATATAGTCGTCGGGATGATTTTCGCGCATTTCCTCCATGGCTATATAGCCGGCGGGACACCAGCCGCAGCCTGTGCCTGTGCCTTCCTCGATAACCACCACGCGCGGGAATATATAGTCCGATGCGATGGTGTTCTGCAATGACTGCGCCGATGCGAAGAGGTTGGCGTTGCCGTTTACCTGCTCCACAGCGAAGCTTACCGGCAGCTCCGGATTCTCCTGCGATGTACGGCCGGTGAGCCGCACACTACATCGTGCTCCGGGCGCAAGCGCCTCGTCGAACTGAACCGGGGTTTCAACCGGACCGTCCTGGCCGAACATGGCGGTAGTGGAAACGTTCTGTACCGAATTCACTCCGATATTAAGCAGATCGACCTCGTAACTGAAATCGCGGTTTATGCCTACCGACTTGGGCAGCGACATGCCCACCGGCACCACGGCGTTTTCAGGCTGGTTGTCGCCTTCGATCGTGGCCCGGATGTTCAATGCGCCGTAGCCGGGGTACTGGTTCCATACCGGTTTCTGGCCGTCGGCCCAGAAGGCAAGATTGCTGAACATGCCCATGCCCGCAAGGTCGGAGGAGTCGAAGCCTATGGGCTGGCCGGTAGAGGTGGTCTGACGATAGGTATAGCCTATATAAAACCGACGGCCCTCTATCTCATAGGGCTGGTCGAGGACTATTTCGGTAAAGGTGTTTAACTTTATATTACCTTCCTGTTTGTAGAACGGTTCGGATTCAAGGTCGTATGTAAGGTACACGTTCACGACCTTGTTCTGACCCGAGCGGATAGCGAGGTCAACGGCCGTGATTCTGGAACCCTGCATCGCCTTGGCGACATCCTCAGGCACCTCGATGGCGGCGCTGTAGTTTGTTCCGGTCTGTCCGGTGCCCACACCGTTGATATGGTCGGTACATATACCATAAGTATATGTAGCCTCGGCTCTTGCGCACATTGCGGCCAAGGCAACCAAAGAATAGAGTAAAAATCTTTTCATTTAATATTGATGATGATTCTATTTTGGGGTTTATTATAGATTCTGACAGGTTGCATCGGCTGGCCGCGCCCATTTCGGCGCCGCCATCGGAAGAAGGCAAAAAAGGATAACCGCCGACTATCGCTGTCGGCTCAATTTGTTCACGCTGGTAAAATTAGTGAAAATTTTTGGTTCGGCAAATAAATTGAATATAAAAATTGGCCAACGCATCCATTTTTACGATTTTTAGGCAAAAATCACATAAACAACGGTAATAAGTGCAACAGCGATAACGGCTTAGAAACAACTTGGGCCGCGCTGTAACCGATGTATTACAAGCGCGGCCCATGCTTATGGCGGATTACTGTTATTACAGTTTCACAATATTGATGCCCGATGTTGCTACCCGTCCGTAACCGGAACGATTTCCTAACGGAACGGGAATCATGCGGCTGGCGATTTTAGCAGCCGAACTCAGCTTCACTCCCGAAGGCTGTGCAATGGCTGCAGTTGTGTGGCGCAGCACTGTAGGTTCGCCCCAAACTCCGTCGGCATTCTTGGCGGCGGCAATCGCAACCACTGTGGTGTTGGGGTTAATCTGGAAGTCGGTGGTGATGGGCGCGAAGAAGAACCAGTTGGCCATGTTGGGCACCGGAGGCTCGCTGGCAACGGCTTCTTTACATGCATCGGGGTCGGCATCGTACTGCTCGGCCATATACACTCCGAAGCGATAGCTCCATGTCTGGTCGTTGGGCACGAACGAGAAGAACTGGCTCGGCAGCATCTCGCCGTTCCAGTCGGCAAGACGGTAGTCGCCGACAAGGATTTCTACCGACGCGGCTCCGCTTCCTCCCTGCTTGAGGGTAGACATTTCGAACACCTGGAGTTCGGCCATGTTGCCGTTTTTGTCGAGTGGCTGCACATAGAGCTCATAGTCGGTGTTCGGTTCAAGCTGCTTGTACTGGTATTCGAGAGCGCCGTATTTCTGCTCGCCGCCGAATGTCTGTATCATCTGACCCATGTTGGAGAAGCCGAACATGGGACCGAACTGCTCGAACTGAGCTTTGGCCTGGCCTTCCTCGAAAATGCAGAAGGTGTAGGAAAGCACATCGGAGTTGGGGGTAAAAGTAAGGTCGAGTGTTGTGAGACCAGTTCCTGATACATGAACATATAATTTAGTATTGAATAGCACAGGAGAGTTATACTTGGTTAAATATACATCACGTAAGTCTCCGAAAAAGACGTACATGTCTATTAAGAGGCTCACAAAGGCGTAT
>JAIDBM010000050.1 GCA_029056365.1 Muribaculaceae bacterium
GATGAATACCAGAAGTATTTCGAAAAAGACAAAGCTCTGGAACGGCGCTTCCAGAAAGTAATGGTGAACGAACCCGATGAAATGAGTGCGATTGCCATTCTTCGCGGTCTGAAGGAGCGATACGAAAACCATCACAAGGTGCGTATCCGCGATGAAGCGATTATTGCAGCGGTACAGCTCTCGGAACGATATATAACCGACCGTTTCCTCCCCGACAAGGCAATCGACCTTATCGACGAGGCTGCCTCGAAACTGAAACTTGAAATAGACTCCGTGCCTCAGGCCCTTGACGACATTACCCGACGTATCGCACAGAAGGAAATTGAACGCGAGGCGATAAAGCGCGAAGGCATGAAAGAAAAAGTAAAGGAAATCGAAAAAGAAATCGCCGAGCTGCGCGAGGAGGAAAAGGAATATTCCGCCAAATGGAAGGCCGAGAAGGAACTTATAAACAAGATTCAGCAAAATAAAATCGATATAGAACAGCTCAATTTCGATGCCGAAAAGGCCGAACGCGATGGCGATTACGCGAAAGTGGCAGAAATCCGTTACTCACGTATTCAGCAGAAAGAACAGGAAAACAAAGATGTGCAGGAGCAGCTTCGCGTTATGCAGGGCGACGGTGCCCTGATTAAAGAAGAAGTCGATGCCGAGGATATCGCCGATGTGGTAAGCCGATGGACCGGTATTCCTGTTAACAAGATGGTTCAGTCGGAAAAGGAAAAGCTTCTGCATCTTGAATCGGAACTTCACGACCGCGTTGTAGGACAAAACGATGCTATCACAGCCATAGCGGATGCTGTGCGCCGAAGCCGTGCCGGTCTCAACGACCCGAAACGACCGATAGGCTCCTTCATATTTCTTGGAACCACCGGCGTAGGCAAGACCGAGCTGGCGAAAGCTCTGGCAGAGTATCTTTTCGACGATGAGAACATGATGACCCGCATCGACATGAGCGAGTATCAGGAAAAGCACTCTGTGAGCCGTCTGGTAGGAGCGCCTCCGGGATATGTCGGTTACGACGAGGGCGGACAGCTTACCGAAGCCGTAAGACGTAAACCTTATTCGGTTGTGCTCTTCGACGAGATTGAAAAGGCTCATCCCGATGTGTTCAACATTCTGCTGCAGGTGCTCGACGACGGACATCTCACCGACAACAAAGGCCGGAACGTGAATTTCAAGAACACCATAATAATCATGACCTCGAACATGGGTTCCCAGCTTATCCGTGATAACTTCGCGAAGATGACAGAGGAAAACCGTTTCGAGACTATTGAAAAAACCAAAGACCAGGTGCTTGAAATGCTCAAACAGACAATACGGCCTGAATTCATCAACCGTATCGATGAAATCATTATGTTCACGCCTCTCGACCGGCGGGAAATCGAAGAAATCGTCGGTCTGCAGATTAAGAACGTACAGAAAATGCTGCGTGTCAACGGCATTACCCTCGAAGTGACTCCGAAGGCTTTGAGTCTGCTTGCCGATGAAGGATATGACCCTGAGTTCGGTGCCCGTCCTGTAAAAAGGGTAATACACCGCCAGGTGCTGAACCGTCTGTCGAAAGACATTCTTGCCCAGACTGTCGACCGCGACAAACCCATAATCATCGATACCGACGAGAAAGGCGAATCGCTTGTGTTCAAAAACTGACTTCTAAATATTAACCTCAAGGCCGGACTATCCGGAACTGTCCGTGCGTCCGGCCTTTTCTAAAACTCCTCTAAAAAAATATGAAAAAGTATCTCTATCTCCTGCTGCTCCTCATTCCTCTTGGACTGACTTCATGTCACGACGATGACAACGATTTACCTGATGTTGACTTCGATGTCACTTTCAACAATGCCGCTATCGATGAAAACGGCGTGGTATATGTTGTCCAGGGCGAAAGCTTCGAAGTTGAAAGCGTGAAGGTAATAAACCGTGAAGCCGGCAAAAGCGCTATCATTACTTCAGCCACTTATTTCTGGGACGCCTTCCCTCTTGGCACAAGTGTGGTGGAACCTTTCGGATTCGAAATCGAAACCAGCACCACAACCCCGCTGGGTAACCACAGTCTTCAGATTTCTTGTCCGGTATATGCCGTCGATAAGGAAATGGCAACGGCTCTGGTTTCATTCACAGTGTGTGTGGTGGCCGATGAAGCCGACCTGCCGGATTCGGCATCCGACAGTGCCAGACTGCACCGTGTCGTTACTCCAAGCATAAACGACTGAGAAGTATAAACGACTGAGTCTGCATTCCGGCATGTATGCTCCCGGGCCGTGGCACTGACATTGGAATGCCACGGCCTTTTTGGCACTATATTTGTAGCGACTCATCCCGTATCGGACTTACAGAACCATGTCCGGTAAGTTAACGAAGATTGTTTTAGAAATAACCAATACATAAGTACATGAGTACAATTCAACAGATTAAATCCGACGGACCGGATTTCCCTCATCGCGTGTTCTATGCGGCGAGACAGGCCCTCAGAAGGCATGCCTCCGGCGGAAACGTGCTTATCGCAGCCACGGTTCTGGCGCTGGCAGTCGCAAACATTCCCGGAATAAACGAACATTATTTCGCTTTCTGGAAACAGGAAGTGAGGCTTCAGATCGGCGATTTCAACATATTCAGCCATTCGGGACATCCCATGGACCTGCTCGCATTCATAAACGATGCCCTGATGGCGGTGTTTTTCTTTTCCATCGGTCTTGAAATCAAGCGTGAGATTCTGGTAGGTGAGCTTGCTTCGTTCAAGCAGGCGCTGTTGCCTATCGTGGCTGCCATAGGAGGCATGATATGCCCGGTAGTGATATACTTCGCATTCGCCAAAGGAACCGACTTCAGCGGCGGCGCAGCCATTCCCATGGCTACCGACATTGCATTTTCTCTTGGAGTGCTGGCTATGCTCGGACGGCGTGTGCCACTTTCGCTGAAGATATTCCTGACTACCCTCGCAGTAGTCGACGATATCGGCGGCATTGTTGTAATAGCCGCATTCTATTCCACACATATCGAAGCCAACCTTCTTTTATACGCAGCCGGACTGCTCGTGCTGCTGCTGCTCGGAAGTCGCATGAGTATAAAAAGCAAGATTTTTTATCTTGGAATCGGTGGTGTTGTATGGTTCCTGTTCCTTAACTCTGGCATACATCCCACGATAGCGGGAGTGCTTGTGGCATTCTGCGTTCCGGCCACCCCGGTTTTCGCTCCGAAAAAATATATCAAGATTATACGTAATTCGATATCCCACTTCAGAGGCGAGGACGATGAACTGCTCACTCGCCGAACAATATTGAACAAAGCCCAGATGAACTGGCTCAAAGAGGTCGAGTCGGCTTCCGATAAAGTAATATCGCCGTTGCAGGAGCTCGAAGACTCCCTCCACCCTATTGTCAACTACTTTATAGTGCCTCTTTTCGCATTTGCCAACGCAGGCATTTTGCTGCTCGACACAGACCCCGCATCGATTGTCGAAGGAATATCACTGGCGGTGATTGTATCGCTTGTCGCAGGTAAATTCGCGGGAATATTCCTGTTCTCATGGCTTACTGTCAAACTAGGGGCCGCTCCTATGCCGGAACACAGCAACTGGAAAATGCTGGCTGCGGTATCGCTTCTTGGCGGAATCGGTTTTACAGTATCGCTTTTCATCGCCACCCTTACATTCAACGGAGGCAGTCAGCATATGGCCGATTTGCTCGACCATGCCAAACTCGGCATTGTGGCCGGATCGCTTCTGGCCGGTATCGGCGGATGGCTGATGTTGCATCTTTGTCTGCCAAAGACCCCGTTTGCAGCTGACGACGAAGAGTAAAGCTCAAAAAAACAATGAAAACAACCTGTGAAAGCGCAAAATTTACTTGAAAATTTTGCGCTTTCACATTTTTATGTTAATTTTGGGGCGAAATGTTAAAACGCACCCGGAAGCATTCCACGTTTAATATTGAAGATTTCTTAAAACATTCATCTCTGCAAATTGTTAACATAATAAAGGTTAAGTTTTAACTCCGACTTCCACCCTGAACGACAAATGAAAAAGCATACCATCTGGATATTGACAATACTAATGGCTGTAGTTTTTATCGGCCTGCTGTTCATGCAGATAATGTACATGAAAAATATGGCGGAAATGCGCTATGGCCAGTTTACCGAAGGAGCACGCCGATGTATGATAGCCGTTGCTGAAAAACTTGAACAGGACGAGACAAGGCATTTCCTTGAGGAGGATGTCAGTTCCATAGAATCATCGTCGTTATATGCCCAATATCCCGGAAATCCTGTACCGCAACTCGGAGGCATGCGCTACTCGTTTACTACAGCGAATGGTCTTGAAACAGACATAACCATAAAAGGCAGTGTGTCGGAAATCTCAAAGCTGCAGCCCGATGCCAGCGCCACTGTAGCCCGGTTCAAGAACGTACAGCAGACTTATCGCACGAATTATCTGTATCAGAGAGGATTGCTCGATGATGTGATTCTCAACATTCTCAGCACTGCCTCCGACAGGCCCATCGAGCAACGAGCCGACTCTTCGAAAGTACGCAAATATCTGCGTCAGGAACTCGACACACTCGGACTAAATGTGCCGTTTGAGTTTGCACTCGAAGCTCCTACCGGAAAATTTGTGTATCGCTCCAATGGCTACGCTCCCACCGTCAACGACAGCGACAACATGTTCACCCAACGGCTGTTTCACAACGATCCGCCAAACTCCCACTATGCCCTGAAGGTATATTTCCCGAACAAACGCGACTATATATATTCGTCAATCTCTTTTCTGGTGCCATCCATGGCATTCACGCTCATTCTGCTGGTAGTATTTGTATTCACCATTGTCATTGCGTTCCGTCAGAAAAAACTTACCGAGATGAAGAACGACTTCATCAACAATATGACTCACGAATTCAAAACACCGATATCCTCGATATCTCTGGCGGCACAGATGCTCAACGACCCCACCGTGCGTAAATCTCCGGCCATGCTGCAGCAGATTTCCACAGTGATAAACGATGAGACAAAACGCCTTCGCTTCCAGGTTGAGAAAGTTCTGCAGATGTCGATGTTCGAGCGCCAGAAAGCCACTCTGAAACTTCAGGAAGTGGATGCCAATCTGGCTCTGTATAACATAGTGAACACATTCAAACTCAAGGTCGAAAAATACGGCGGCAAAATCACATCGCATCTCGATGCCATGGATGCCATTGTGAATGTTGATGAAATGCATTTCACAAATGTAATTTTCAACCTCCTCGACAATGCAGTGAAATACCGGCGCGAGGACGAACCCCTGCAACTTACCGTAAGCAGCAGGGATCTTGGCGAGGATCGTCTTGAAATCGCCATAGCCGACAACGGAATAGGAATCCGCAAAGATGATCTCAGAAAGATTTTCGAGAAATTCTACCGCGTGTCAACCGGAAACCGCCACGACGTAAAAGGCTTTGGTCTTGGTCTGGCATATGTGAAAAAGATGATTACCGAACTTAACGGCACAATCAACGTGGAGTCCGAACCGGGAGTCGGAACCACTTTCATCATCGTGCTGCCGCTACTTAAGGAATAATAATTTACAAACGAACATATACTTAAACAAAACAGATAATTATGGAAGAACGTATGCGTATACTGC
>JAIDBM010000051.1 GCA_029056365.1 Muribaculaceae bacterium
TCTGCTCGTTGAGCCTTTCAATAAGGTTGTCGGCCTCATCGCTGCTGAAACGGAATATACGTTTCATTTTTATTTCAACCAGACGCAGTATGTCGTCGCGGGTCACGGGCCGTATGAAGTCTGCGACATACTCTTCAAGGCGTGCGCCGATGTGGCTGACTGCCGCGTCAATGTCTGATGCGGTTTCGTATTCGCGGTCTTTGTATATCCGTTTTTCAATGAAAATTCGTTCAAGCGAGGCATAGAACAGTCGCTCCCGCAGTTCTCCGAGCCTGATTTCAAGCTCACGGCGGAATATATCACGTGTCAGGTCAGCGCTATGGCGCAACACATCGCTTACACCGAGAAAATGGGGCTTTTTCTGTGAAATAACGCAACAGTTCGGTGATATGCTTTCCTCACAGTCAGTGAAAGCATACAAGGCATCGATTGTCTTGTCGCTTGATGTTCCGGGAAGAAGATGCACCACAATTCGCGCCTGTTCGGCGGTATTGTCTTCAACCTTCCGTATCTTTATTTTACCCTTTTCGAAGGCTTTCAGTATGGAATCTATTACAGTTCCGGTTGTCTTGCCATACGGAATCTCGGTAACTGCAAGTGTGCGGTTGTCGATTTTCTCAATCTTTGCCCGGATTCGTACCGCACCGCCGCGTCTGCCGTCATTGTAGCGGCTCACATCTATCGAGCCTCCTGTGGGGAAGTCGGGATATAGTTCAAATTCCTCGCCTTGCAGATAAGCTATGGCCGCATCAAGGATTTCATTGAAATTATGAGGCAGAATTTTTGATGCGAGGCCCACCGCTATACCCTCCGCGCCTTGTGCGAGCAACAATGGAAATTTCGCAGGAAGTGTTACCGGCTCACGCTTGCGGCCGTCATAGCTTACAGTCCAGTCTGTAACTTTTTCGCTGAACAGGATTTCAAGCGCAAATGGCGAAAGACGGGCTTCTATGTAACGCGGAGCGGCGGCCGAAGCTCCGGTAAGTATGTTTCCCCAGTTTCCCTGTGTTTCCACAAGCAGATCCTTTTGGCCAAGTTGTACAAGCGCATCGCCAATCGAGGCATCGCCATGAGGATGATACTGCATGGTGTTTCCGACTATGTTCGCCACCTTGTTGAACCTGCCGTCGTCGAGAGTTTCCATCGAATGAAGAATTCTGCGCTGTACCGGCTTGAGTCCGTCGTCGATATGGGGCACGGCCCGTTCAAGTATCACATAGGATGCATATTCAAGGAACCAGCTTTGGTACATGCCTTTAAGCTGATGCCTTACAACGTCTGCTGCTGCAGTATATGGCTTGTTGTGCACCGGTTTGTCTGACTGGGGCGCTGTTGGTTCAAGTTCTTCGGGTATATTCGGGTCCTGGTTCATTATAGCGGGCATTTTCTACAAAGTTAGCGTTTTTTTTTCATTTTCACAAATGATGTTTTGTACACGGCCGTATCTCATGACCCGGCACGACATATCAAGCAGGCGCGACACTGGATTGAAGTTCAACAAAACCGTATGCCGGATTGTTGTAATCATACACACATCAACTGTTTTTTATTATGAATACACATTATCTAATGGCTATGCTTGCGGTAGCTGCATTTCCATCACTTTTTGCTCAGACTGGTGAAAACGGCCTTATATTCACTCCTGTTTCCGACACCGAAGCTTCGGTAAGTTCCGACAGCACACTGACCCGTAAAGCCGACATCTCTATTCCGGAGACCGTAACTATAAACGGCCACAGCTATACCGTAACCGAGGTGGCACCGAATGCATTCGCGAACAATACGAATATTTCATCGGTAGCTTTGCCTTCAACCCTTGTAACGATAGGCGACCATGCATTTGACGGATGCACCGCCCTGAAGTCCATTGAGTTGCCTGCGAACCTGGAGACTATCGGCGATTATGCTTTCTTTGCCAAAGGAGGCGCCGGTCTTGGAGAAATAACCCTGCCGTCAAAAATGAAGGAAGTGGGCGACAGCGCGTTCTTTAATGCGCCACTTACCACTCTTACAATTGATGGCGACTCATCGTCCGGTGAACTCACACTGGGTAATGCGGCATTCAGCGGACTAAGCCGTGCCATAGAGAATATTTATGTTGCCCGTGCCACTCCACCGAAAGCCGATGTAAGTACATTCAACCAACGGGATTATAAGTCCACATTCCTTACTGTTTTCGGCGATGCCATACCAAGCCGCGATTTATATCTGACCGATCCCGTATGGAGTCTGTTCAAACAACCTATCATAACATCTGCAGCAGATATCGAGCATGATACTGAAACCGCCAAGAGCGAGTATTTCACCCTTGGCGGAGTATATCTTGGAACAGACAGGAGCCTTCTGTCTCCCGGTATATATATACATCGGCACGGTTCTGAATCCGAGGCAGTCTATCTGCGATAGGATTTCAGACGGTATCGCTTGCGATAGGCATCATCGGTTTTACGGCTACGTACAAGCTGCAATGAATCTACCCATACCGACGCTCCGGAACGTGGATCAAAACGCAGATAACCATATATCCTTTCCGGGCTGAGTGTAGAGTCGGATACAAATTCGATTTCATTCCAGCCTTCATCTACAACATCGGCATCGAGGACTTCCACGGTGCCGTTGCTGTATGTCGCAGCCATCGCCCAATGAGCCTTAGGTTTGTTATTGATGAATTTTCCACGCCATATGTAACGGTCGCCCTGCTGGCTGTTGTCATCGGCTTCTATATCGAATACCACCGTTCGGTTCGCCGAGAGTTCACTTACCGACAGATACCTTGCTCCCGCCCATAAATCCACCGAGTCGCCTACAACCGAGAGCGACCCCTGCGCCAGAAGCGCATCGTTCGACTTCATCCGGTCCTGAAGAATATTTATTGTACCGTCATACACTTCAAGATACAGTTCCGGATTATGGGCATACCACGACAGAGCCGAATCGAACTGTTTCAAATCAACTCCATGCCTGGCGAGCACCGATTGCTTCAAAACCATTTTCACCGAATCCGACGAATAACAGCGCCGGTTCTGTTCCACCACAGCATCAGCCACATGCATGTCGGCAAGCAGCGCCGACATGTCTTCCGGCTGGATAACCCCATCCGGCACACGTCGGCATGCGCTGAGCGCCACGGCGCCTGTCGCAAGAACAAGTACGGCAATATTCCCTATCCTACTTTTTGGATTCATCTGCGGATGTTTTTTCATCGCCTCCGAGATACCTGTAATAAAAGAATATCAACAACAGCATGCCAACCGTTATCGCGGCATCGGCGAAGTTAAACACCGGGTCGAAGAACGAAAACAGCTCGCCGCCAACCCAGGGAACCCAGTCGGGCCATGTGAACGAGAACAGCGGGAAGTAGAACATGTCGACTACCAGACCATGGAAAAGCGTTCCGTAGCCCTCTCCCCAGGGCACTGCCGATGCGACTTCCGGCGGATACGGATTCGTGAATATCTCGCCATACGCCACACAGTCGACAATATTGCCTGCCGCTCCGGCAACCACCAGCGAAATCACAGCCACATATCCGGCGGGAATCTCAGGCTTACGGCATAGTCTGGCAAGATACCATATTCCAAGTGCCACGGCTACTATACGAAACAGGGTAAGCAGCAACTTGCTGCCGAATTCCATTCCGAATGCCATTCCGTTGTTCTGTATAAACCGCAGGTGAAACCATGAAAGAATCTCATAGTCCTCTCCAAGATAAAAATGGGTTTTCACCCATATTTTTATGATTTGGTCTATAATCAGCACTCCGGCTATTATGGCCATGGCCCATAGAGTCTTGGTGTGTGCCGATGTTCTGTCGGCAGGTTTATTTTCGGCCATTGTCGGTTTTTGCATCTATGCTTAGTGTAGCATGTGGAACCGCACGCAGGCGTTCTTTAGGAATGAGCTGTCCTGTAACACGGCATACACCATATGTTTTGTTTTCAATGCGTACCAACGCAGCCTGCAGATGCTTTATAAAGCTTCGCTGGCGTTCGGCCAGACGGGCGGCTTCCTCGCGGCCAAGCGTTGAAGCTCCTTCTTCAAGTACTTTGAAAGTGGGAGATGTGTCTACGGTGTCGTTGTCGTTGCCGCGTATGGTGGCGCACAGCGAATCGTATTCACGTTGCGCCTTCTCGAGTTTTGAAAGTATGAGTTCCTTGAATTCCGCAAGGTCCTCGTCGGAGTATCGTAGTTTCTCTGCCATTGTCGTTTGAATTTATGGATTATATTTATGCGGGAACACGATTGAGTGTTCCCGCATATTCATTACTTCATTATCGCAACACGGAGCTGCAGGCCATCAATGTCCAGTGTCTCCAGACCCGGTGCGTCATCGGCCAACGGTTCTACAGTCAAAGCTGTCGCCAGCACCTGACGGGATATGTATTCACCGAATTCCTTAAGTGCGTCATCGGTTTCTGCATTCGGCTCGAATACAAGCGTGATACGGTCGGTGATGTTGTAATCGCGATCCTTTCGGATGTTCTGGATTCTGTTCACGATATCACGTGCGATGCCTTCACGACGAAGTTCCGGCGTTACAGTAATATCAAGGGCAACTGTCACCGAGCCTTCATTCGACACCATCCAGCCGGGAATGTCCTCGGAGAAAATCTCGACATCACAAACGTCTATCGTGGCGGTGGAGCCATCGGCCAGCGACACATCCATACGTCCGTCTTTCTCGAACCGGGCGATTTCTGCCTGTCCGAGGGCCTGAATGGCAGCTGCGGCCTGCTTCATATTCTTTCCTAACTTCGGACCAAGTTTCTTGAAGTCGGGTTTTACACGTTTAACAAGTACTCCTTCATCGGCAGAAACAATCCGCAGTTCCTTGGCATTGACTTCTGAAAGCACCAGGTCGCGTATCGACTCCAGCATCATGCGGGAGCGTTCGTCGGACACCGGTACCATAACCACGCCCAGCGGCTGACGTACTTTGAGATTTGCTTTCTTGCGAAGACCCAGCAGCATCGACACAAGTGTCTGTGCGAGAGTCATGCGTGCCTCAAGATCCTGGTCTATCATAGCCTGGTCGGCTTTCGGGAAATCAGCCAGATGCACTGATTCGTCAGTTCCGTTTATGTCGCGGTAAAGCCTGTCGGAGAAGAACGGAGATACCGGGGCCATGAGTTTTGCCACGGTAACAAGGCAGAGGCGCAGTGTCTGATATGCCGCAAGTTTGTCGGAATCCATGTCTCCGCACCAGAAGCGCTTGCGGTTAAGGCGCACATACCAGTTCGATAAGTCGTCGATTACAAACTTGCTTATGGCTCTGGCTGCCTTTGTGGGTTCATAATCGTCGAGAGCATTCTCCACATCGAGTATCAGGGTGTTGAGCACCGATATTATCCAGCGGTCGATCTCCGGACGTTCAGCCGGCGGCACTTCTTTCTGGGTATTGTCGAATCCGTCCACATTGGCATAGCGTGCGAAGAAGTTGTAGCAGTTGAACAATGTGGCGAACATCTTTCGCGATGTCTCCATAACACCGTCGGCATCGTATTTCAGATTGTCCCATGGCGCGGAATTGCTTATCATATACCAGCGCAACGGATCACTGCCATATTTTTCTATGGTGCTGAACGGATCCACTGCGTTGCCAAGGCGCTTCGACATTTTATTGCCGAATTTATCAAGCACGAGTCCGTTGGATATCACAGCACGGTAGGCAACGGAGTCGAACACCATTCCTGCGATTGCATGCAGTGTAAAGAACCATCCACGGGTCTGGTCTACTCCCTCGGCGATGAAATCGGCAGGATACACTTCTCCGTTGTCGAGCAATTCCTTGTTCTCGAACGGATAATGAATCTGAGCGTATGGCATGGCTCCGGAATCGAACCACACGTCAATAAGGTCGAGCTCACGATGCATGGGTTCGCCTTCGGGCGATACCAGAACGATATCATCGACATACGGGCGGTGCAGGTCGATCAGCTCGTAATTTTCCTTGCTGTAGTCACCCGGAACGAAGCCTTTGTCGCGCAGCGGGTTTGATGTCATTACGCCGGCCTGTACCGAACGTTCAATCTCATTGTTAAGCATTTCAACCGACTCGATGCATATTTCGTGCTTTCCGTCGTCGGTACGCCAGATTGGGAGCGGTGTTCCCCAGTATCTCGAACGCGACAGGTTCCAGTCCTGAAGATTCTCGAGCCATTTGCCGAAACGGCCCGATCCGGTGGAGGCGGGTTTCCATTTTATCTGTCCGTTGAGTTCAATCAGGCGGTCTTTAGCCGATGTGGTGCGGATAAACCAGCTGTCGAGCGGATAATAAAGCACCGGCTTGTCGGTACGCCAGCAATGCGGATAATTATGCACATGCTTTTCGATTTTGAACACACGGTCGGTCTGCTTGAGCATCATACAGATCGATACATCGAGAGTTTCGGCATCATTGTTGGCGGCCGGGTCATAGGCGTTTTTCACATAACGGCCTTCCCACTCCTTGTACGCCTCTACGTCTACATTGTTCTTTACAAATTCCGGATCAAGATCGTCCAGACGATATAAACGTCCCTGCAGATCCACCATCGGACGGATATTTCCGTCCTTGTCGATGAGATGCAGCGGCGGAATGCCGTTCTGCTTGCTCACCTTAAGGTCATCGGCGCCAAAGGTTCCCGCTATATGCACGATACCGGTTCCGTCCTCGGTGGTGACATAGTCGCCGGGGATAACACGGAATGCATTTTCGCCGGGATTCATCCAAGGTATGAGCTGCTTATAGTGCATGCCAACGAGGTCATTGCCGCTTAAGCGTGCCACAATCTGCCATGGAACTGTTTTATCTCCCTTCTTGTATTCATCGAGAGGCTGATCTTTTCCGTTCGGATTAAGAACAGTCTCGAGCAGCGCTTCGGCAACAGCTATGGTTACCGGATTTCCGGAATACGGATTATATGTCCGTACCACACAGTATTCAATCTGCGGACCAACACACAACGCAGTGTTGCTTGGAAGCGTCCATGGCGTTGTGGTCCAGGCAAGCAGGCATGCCTTGCCCCAGCCCTTGAATGCGTCGATGGGGTCGACAAGCTCGAACTGAGCAATACATGTGGTATCCTTGACATCGCGGTAACAGCCTGGCTGGTTAAGTTCGTGCGAACTCAGACCGGTGCCGGCGGCGGGGGAATACGGCTGAATTGTATATCCTTTGTATAGGTAGTCTTTTTTGTACAGCTGGGCAAGCAGCCACCACACCGACTCGATATAGCGGTTGTCGAATGTTATATATGGATTATCAAGATCAACCCAGTAGCCCATCGAATTGGTGAGCGCGGTCCATTCTTTTGTGTATTTGAGCACCTCGCGTCGACATGCGGCATTGTATTCATCTACCGAAATTTTCTTGCCGATGTCTTCCTTGGTTATGCCGAGCGCCTTTTCTACTCCGAGTTCAACCGGCAGCCCATGGGTGTCCCATCCGGCTTTACGCTTTACATGAAAGCCTTTCATGGTTTTATATCGGCATACTATGTCCTTTATCGTACGAGCCATCACATGGTGTATGCCTGGCATGCCGTTCGCCGAAGGCGGGCCTTCATAGAACACAAAACTGGGAGCGCCTTCGCGTACCTTCATGCTCTGTTCGAACAAATCGTCTTTCTGCCATTGTTCAAGCATCCGACGATTCACCTCTGGGAGGTTGAGATTGTTATATTCCGGAAATTTCATTTCTGTTCAGTGGAATGAATATGTTACTTAAAAACAAAAAGGGGTGCGTCAGCTGTAGGCTAACACACCCTTTAGGTTGAACGTCCGTAAGCCGGACAAAGGCCATGAGGCCGTTGTCATTATTCGGCGGCGGGAGCTTCGGTTTCTTCTGCAGGGGCTGCGGCTGCCTCAGCTTCGGCTT